>JBATDL010000180.1:0-3269 GCA_049663445.1 Candidatus Competibacter sp. | reverse complement strand
GACTCGATCCTCGATGCCCTTCAGCCGTGCCAGCATGTGACGGCGCTCATCGACGTCGGGATACTCGATCAACATCGTTGCCTTGAAGTTGCTCCCGCCCGGTACCAGCGGGTTATAGGCTTCCAGTTCGCCGTTGATGCCCTCGTCCTCGAAGATTTTTTCAATTCGCAGCATTTCCTGCACCTGATAGCGAAGGGTCAGCTCGTCCTCGAAAATCAGGGTCAGATGATCACCCAGCGGCAGGGTGCGTTCCTTCTTGTGCGCGAGCACCCGCGCCCGAAAGGTTGGACGTTCCCTGGCGTACTGCTCCAAGGACATCAGGCTGTCCCGAGTAATGGTCGGCATGATCAGCTCCTGAAAGTCACAGCCCGTAGGCGATGCGAATGAGGGAAATCGGATGCTGCTTCTGGGCCTGGGTCTTGCCCATGCCCTGACAGATATGGCGGCCGGCGATGGCGCAATCCGAACTGACATAATCCGGATCGGCCTCGGCCATCTGCCGGAAAACCGGTCGGCCGATCTTCATCGACAGATCGAAGTATTCGCTCTTGACGCCCCAGGTGCCATCGTGGCCGGCGCAGCGCTCCACGGTGGTGAGGGTGGTATCCGGAACCATTTGCAGCAGCTCGCGGGTTTTCTGGCCGATGTTCTGCACCCGCAGATGGCAGGGAATGTGATAGGACACTTTGCCAAGTGGCTGCTTGAAATCGGTCTTGAGCAAACCGTCCTTGTGACGCAGCACCAGATACTCGAACGGATCGAACATCGCCCCAGCCACAACCTGAACCTCGGCGTCCTCCGGATACATCAGTGGCAGTTCCTGTTTGAACATCAGGGTACAGGAAGGAACAGCGGTCAGGATGGCGTAGCCGTCGCGGGCCAACCGCGCCAGTTGCGGGATGTTGATCTCCTTCAGCCGGTTCACCGAGTCCAGGTCGCCGAGTTCGAGCTTCGGCATCCCACAGCAGGCTTCCTTTTCGACTAGGGTGGTCGAAATCTCATTGTGGGCCAGGATCTTGAGCAGGTCGTGGCCGATACCCGGCTCGTTGTAATTGATGTAGCAGGTGGAGAACAGCGCCACCTTGCCGGGCGTCCGCTCGCCGGCGTGCGCGGCAAACTGGCTGTCGGCCTGGGCAGCGGCGCGGAAGCGTTGGGGCGCGTAGTCGGGAAGCTGACGGTCTTTGTGGACTTTCAGCATCTTGTCCATCGCCCCGCGCATGACCTTGTTCCGGTTGACCGCGTTGACGGTCTGCGCCACCACGGGAATCGCCAACAGCTTGCCGAGAGCATCGGTGCTGGTGAGCAGCTTGTCGCGGAAGTTGACTTCGCCTTTCTTGAACTTGATCGCCTTGGCCCGCAGCATCAGATGCGGGAAATCGACGTTCCAGGCGTGCGGCGGCACGTAGGGACACTTGGTCATGAAGCAGACGTCGCAGAGGTAGCACTGATCCACCACCTCCCCGTATCTTGCCTTCGGGATGGCGTCCACTTCGCCGGTATCGCCTTCGTCGATCAAGTCGAACAGTTTGGGAAACGCATTGCAGAGGCTGACGCAGCGCCGGCAACCGTGACAGATGTCGAAGACCCGCTCCAATTCCGCCAGCACTTGGCCTTCGTCGTAAAATTCGGGGGTTTTCCAGGCGAGGGGATGCCGCTTCGGCGGCTCCAGGTTGCCTTCGCGCGCGCTCATGATGACCTCTCCTCGAAGTTGAAGCTTTGGGATGCGGGCGGGCCGGATGCCCGCCCAACATCCTCAGTCGGCTAGCGCATCCAAAGCTTTTTGGAAGCGGTTGGCGTGAGAACGCTCGGCCTTGGCCAGCGTCTCGAACCAGTCGGCGATTTCTTCGAAGCCTTCTTGTCGGGCGGTTTTCGCCATGCCCGGATACATGTCGGTGTATTCGTGGGTTTCGCCCGCGACCGCTGCTGTCAGATTGTTGCGGGAAGAGCCGATCGGCAGTCCGGTGGCCGGGTCGCCAACTTGCGCCAGATAGTCCAGGTGGCCGTGAGCGTGGCCGGTTTCGCCTTCCGCCGTCGAGCGGAACAGGGCGGAAACGTCGTTCTGACCCTCGACATCGGCCTTGTTGGCAAAATACAGATAACGACGGTTGGCCTGCGACTCGCCGGCGAAAGCCGCTTTCAAATTGTCTTCGGTCTGGGAACCTTTGAGCTGCATGGGTGAACTCCTCTCTTTGGATGATCGAGCAAGCGCAAGACCCTGTTATGATTAGGGTCAAAACAAGTCTAGTTCGAGATTTATCATACGGCTAATTGACTGGCTCAATGGGGTTGATAGTCAATGCTTATGCGGGTGATTTCGAGGGGTCGGCAATGAACTTTATACCCGCGTTTGAAGCACTACCAACGGGTGAAGGCCATCCAGATGTGGTTGGGCTGCACACGAAAGGACTGATTAAATTTTAACCAATCTAACGCGACACCAAGCAGGTCAAGCGCTTGCATCCTCACTGGCGCACTCGGTAACCGAGTTATCCACAGATTCTGTGGACAAGTTTGCCCATCTGCTTTTCCCGTCTCTCGACATTTTTTCCAGAAGCGATGGGAATGCTGTAATTTCCGGTTCCTCATTGTCCGGCGGTCCTGCCGTCCCACTGAAGAACCCATGATTTTTCGCCGTTAGCCTATTTTGACGCAAGCACATGTCTTTCATCTCCTTGATTCCCCACGCCGCCACGCCCCATCCATCCCTCTGGCGTGTGGCGGCGCGCGCGATCCGGCATGGGGAACAACTCACGCTGGATTACCGGATCGAAGGCGACCTGGCCCACTTGCGCCTGCCCACTCCGGATGAACCACGCCGCACTGACGGGCTCTGGCGTCACACCTGCTGTGAGGCATTCCTCGCGGTGGATGGCCAAACGGGTTATTACGAATTGAATTTCGCCCCCTCGACCGCCTGGGCGTTGTATCGGTTTGCGGGTTACCGCGCGGAGATGAGCAGCGTCGCCACGAGCTCGCCACCGTGCGTGATTCCACGGGTCTGTCCGGATTGCTTCGAACTGGAAGCGATCGCGCATCTCGACGGGCTGCCAGCGGACGCGGCGTGGCAGTTGGCCCTGGCCACCGTCATCGAAGCACGAGATGGTGGTTTATCGTACTGGGCGCTTCGCCACCCACCAGGCCCGCCGGATTTCCATCACCCCGACAGTTTCACTCTCCGGCTGGAATCCTCCGCTGCTTGATCGATCATTCGCCCCCGCCTACGATACCGCCCCTTGTGGCCTTGCGAACCCCGACGGCTCACCGAACAC
>JBATDL010000179.1:0-2959 GCA_049663445.1 Candidatus Competibacter sp. | reverse complement strand
GGCTCCACCGTTCCCAGTACTCGCCCCCCGACTGGCGCCCCGTCGGGCAATGCGGTTCAGCCTCGCGCGGCAAACTGATTATAACGGCAATAAAAAAACCCCTCGATCCATGATCGCGGGGTTTCTTGCGTCCGGGCGTCCGGTTTACTTGTACATCGACTTCTTGAACATACGGTTGATCTTCTCTTCGGTCGCCATGCTGATGGACTTGGCTTCGCCGGCCATGGACTTGGCTTCGTTGGCGGTATCCATCGCGTTGCGGGCCATGGACTTGGCTTCGTTGGCGTCGTTTTGCACCTTCTGCAGATCGCTGGTGCTGGCGCAGCCAACGGTCAAGCCGGCGATCAGGGCCAGGGCGGCAATTTTGGTCAGGCTCTTCATGGACATTATCAGCTCCTTACGCATAATAAAGATCGTTGTTGACGAGAGGGGGTAACGAATGGCGGCCAAAACCGCCGCAAAGTTGGATTATATAGGACAGTTATCACACTTGCAGAAATTCCATTGATGTACGGGGTCCGTTAGCGAATTTCGACGCGCATCCCGACTTTGACCCACGGTCTGAGCGCATCGATCTGCCTGTTGTCCAGCGCCACGCAACCGCTGGTCCAGTTGATGCCGGCGCTTTGGACGCCCGGATCGCCGATGCCGACTCCATGAATACCGATCTGCCCGCCCAGCGGCGTATCCTGCGGCGGCGTGCGGCCACTGACCCAGGCGCTGCGGATGCGTTCGTAGGTCAACCGGTCGATCCGGTGTTCGCGCAAAGCCTGTTCGGCGTAGTCGAGATTAGGATAATCGAGACCGATAAATTTCTTGAACCGACTATGATCGTTGATCCAGCCCACTCGAAATACACCGAGCGGCGTCTTATTGTCGCCGCGACGGAACTTGAGGCCAGCGCCGCTGCTGCCCAGTGCGACTTGATGGAACACCTGCACCGGCTGTTCGCCCCGCATGATCACCAGTCTATCGGCCTTGGTATCCACCAACAGCCATGGCTCGTTGGGAACCGTCGCACGGTTCGGCGCCAGCGGCGGTGGGGTGGGCGGAGTTTGCACTTCGTTCGTGGTGCAGCCACCAATCAGCCACGCCAGGACGCCCAGAAGAATCACCTGCCTATTGAACACCCGCATACCCAACGGTCCTTCCTCCCACCAACAATTTTCAAAGGGTTAACTATATAAGACAGGCAAGGCAGCAATGCAATATCAACCACTGCTGTTTTCCTCAGCCAAACGGGCGGCGTGTTGTCTGGCCAGCGCCAGAAAGCGTGGGGTCGGCCCGACATCTTCGTAAATCGGATCGCCACACTCATCCTCGGCGATGATGCGCTCGCCCTGCTCGTAAGGCAGGGCCGCCTCAAGCGTATCCAGCGCCGCCGACAGCAACTCGGTAATGATGTGCTCCACAGTCTTGCGCGGATACATGTCCACCAGAGCGGCGATGCGGGCGGCATCGTGAATCGGCAATCGCACCCGGTATTCCCGAGCGGTCAGCTTCGCCACGCCGGTCTTGTCCCATTCCTGCAAAAGATCCTTGATGTTATCCATGCGTGCTCACCTTCACTAGGGCCGGTCAGCCGTCAAAAACGGGGCTTCAGCTCAATCGGAGTCAATAGGGAATTGCCGATAAAACAATTTTCCTTGGCCTTGCGGTGCAGTTCCAGCACGACATCGGGAGTGGGAGCGGCGCTGCCGAACGTCACCTTGGGTCGCAGCGTCAGCCGGCTGACCATCGTCCTGCCTTTTTCGTTCTTGCCAAGTTCGGCCCACGGCTCGTCCTCGTAGCTGTCCACCACCAGTTTTTTGAGCGCGGCAATGGCAAGGAAAGTCAGCATGTGACAACTGGACAGCGAAGCCAGTAACGCTTCCTCGGGATTGCTCATCTCAGGATCGCCCGAATACTCCGGCGCCGACGACCCCTGCACAACCTGGCCACCGGCCAGATGCCAGACATGGCTACGGTTGAAGGTCTTGTAATCGAAATCGGGCGTCGTGCGCCGCCAGTTCAGTTTGATCGAATAACTCGACATGTCGCGTTCCTCGACAGAGCTAAAGGGAAAAATTGCCGCTATTGTGCCTTCTCCTTTGCTTTCGGCAAGGGAAGAGGGCGCTCTGAATCAGGGGCTACGGTGACCCCGCGTCAGCGTCTCCAGTGCCTCCAGTGCCTCCAGCGTCTCGGGGTCGCAGGCATCGCTGTCCAGTACCTGCTCCAAGCGGACGATGCGAGCATGCAGGTATTCGTTAACTGTCTGTTGCTTGGCCAGTGTGGTGGCGCCGTCGACTGCCAGCGATGGCTCGTTCGGCTGCACGCCGTAGCGGAGGCCGGGCACCGTACCACCCAACAACCAGCCAGCAGCGCCGCCGCACAGCAGAATCGCCAGCGCCACCGTACCCCAAACCCAGGCGCGCTGATAGTGGGGGATCATTGCCTCGGCGGTGTAGATCGTGAATTGCGGGTGTTGCCGATCAACCTGCTCACTCATGGGTTTTCCTCAGCGCTCCACCGTGAAGCTGGTTACCGGCACGGTCGCGCCGGGGCGGATCATGCCTTTGAACACCGATTCCTGGCGACCCCGGCTCAAGCGCACCTGATACGACGTCTCTCGGGGAGCCTGTTCGTCCTTGCGCGGAACGTAGCGGACGGCGATTCGATAGGTCCCAGGTGCTGCCTTGCCGGCTGGCCAGAACACGTTTTCCACCGGACGGTCTTGCAATTCGTCGCGAGCAGTGTTGGCGTCCACGTCCAGGGTGCCGCCGCATTCGGTGGGGTTGCGGTAATCCAACTGCCGGCCAGTGGGACAATTCACCACCAAATCGAGATCGCCGTGGCTGTTCCACAGCAGCGTGGCGGTAATCTCGCCCGTGGCCGCGCCGGCAGCCGACATGCGCTGATCGAACTCTCGACGTTCCTCGGGAGTCGGCTCACTCTTGACCGGCGGCGGCTCGACTGGCGC
>JBATDL010000178.1:0-2027 GCA_049663445.1 Candidatus Competibacter sp. | reverse complement strand
ACCGCCACCGTGGCATCGTTGCGATGACATGAATTCCGTACCATCGCGATAAATAGGATGGCCGTACTCAAGGACCAAGGCACTAAAAATCGCAACAATTTGATTGATTGCGATTTTATTGTGACGGCATCCAAATTTAGCGTACTACCTCCGCTTTCAGTTGACCGGCGCCGCCCGTCCGTGCGCCTGATCGAGCCGCTGGCGCAGCCGGCTGGCCCAGTCGTCGAACGCAGCTTCGGCGTAGGCCCAAGTGCTGTAGGCTTTGGTGTAGGACGAGACACCCTTCTCCACCGCCGAACCCACGCCCTGGCTCAAATCGATGTCGTATTTCTTGCCAATTTCCCGGTCCACATAGGCCGCCAGCACCTGGTTGCTCCGACTGTCGAGAAATTCAGCCTCGATGGCGGTTCGGCCAAGATAGGGCGTGCTGCCCGTGCCACCGCCCGATGCCAGATCCGCCACCGTAGCATAGGGCACCACCAGAGCCACCACGCTCATTTCCGGCTTGGTGGGAATCAGGTCGGTGATGGCCACCCGCACCCGCAGCACATCGGTGCCGGGTTGGGTCACGACCGGATAGGTCGGCGCCAGCGCCTTGACGATGGCCTGCTGGAAGTAATCGGTCAGTGCCTTCAACTGAGTGGGATCGATGCCCTTGTAGTCGGCATCGTCCTTAAGCCAAATCTGGATGCGATCCAGCATGATCTTGTCGTATTTCTTCCAGTCCACACCGGCCTTGAGGTAAATCCGGGCGCCTGGGTCCTCCGTGTCGGGCTCCAGTTTGGAGTAATCGCTGAGAAAGCCGGTGCGCGTGGGCTCAGTGTCGCTGGCGGGGGTGCTAGCACAGCCGGCGCTCAGGGCGCCGCACAGTAGGATTACGAAGAACAAGGGAAAATGACGCATGGTTTTGCTCGGGTTGTTATTGAAGAGGTCACCACAAGCAATCCAGCTTGCGGCAGGCGTGGAGCATAGCCGATGCTGGCCCCGGACGAGCGCACGCTCAACGATGAGCGGTCAGAGTGTAGGAAAACGCGATCCCCTCTTCAACCGAGGCCGGTGGGTCCATGTCCTGGTCGAAGCGCACGAACGCCGCGATGTTGTCGGCGCCTTCGTAGGCGGTGTACGACTGCCACAGCCCCACGGTGTAGGGCAGGCTGCTCTGGATATCCGAGACCAGCAACGACGCCCGGTTGGCGTAATCGACCGACTCGTAACGACGATAGTGGCCGGCGTTCCGATCCAGCTGGACCAGCGCGAAATCGGTCGCCGCGCCGAAATCCACCGTCAGCGGCGGCTCGGCCGGGCTGGCCGGAATGGCGAGCACCTGCCGCTGCTGTGTCCCGTCCACATACCAGGCGACGAACAGATCGGCGTCGTGGGCTTCGTCGCCCAAGTCTTCCGGCGTGGCGCTCTCGTCCTTCCAGAACATCGAACTCAGACCCAGCGGCCCCAGGCTCGGCTCGCTGGCCACCCGCAACGGCAGGCGTGGAAAAATCTTCATGGTGACCCGCAAGCTGCTGGCATCGCCCGGTTGCAGCGTGGCCATGAACGCCGTCGTGAAGGCTTCGCACTCCGCCAGACCCAGCAGTCGGAATGCCTGGTCGTTGATTTTTATCAAATACAGCGTGCGGAGCTTGACGAAATCCTCGGTCGGTTCGCCCACGTTGCGCACGCCGAGCCGGAACGAGGTGCCGAACTCCAGCGGAGCGAAGCCGGTCAGCCGACCGTAACCGTTGCCGCCCAAATGGAAAATCTGCGGCCAGCGTTCCGCGCCGCGCTGGCGGACACCGATATCGATCGCGCTGAGATAGCGGGCGGCGGCGGGAACGGGCGCTGGTAGCACCGGTTGAATGTCGGGATGGCGATAGTTGAAGTCCGCCGAGCGGTAGGCGACCGGCGCCTGACCCACCGGTTCGGGCTGGCGCAGCCACAAGTCCAGCGGGTCTTTCTCGAAGTTGCCGCGCGGACTGGCCCGCAGCCACCAGATGCTGTCGTCGTAAAAGGGCTTCCCCGTCAGGCTGCCGTAT
>JBATDL010000177.1:0-10026 GCA_049663445.1 Candidatus Competibacter sp. | reverse complement strand
CGTAGGACGGCATCAGCACCACGCCGGGTGCGATGTAGGAGCCGCGGCGGGCGGCGGCCGGTGGCACCACTCGCACGCCGGCGGCCAGAAAGTCGTTTTCGCCGTATTCGGCGTACTTGGGCGGCACCTTATCGAAGTAGTTGGTGTAACCGTCGCGAATGATCGTGCTGTCGTTCAGGCGGAAGCTGAGCAGCACCGCCTTTTTTAACCAGGTGTTGACCACCCAAGTACCGTCACGCCGCTCGGCGACCCGTGCCCGGCCCAGTTCCAGTAGCCCCAGTGCTTCCTCGACCGCCTCGCGCAGCTCGGCCAGCGCGGTAGCGGCGTCGATCTCACTGCGGCGCTCGAAAGCATCTTCGATAATCCGCTGTACCTTATTCATCAGGGAACATCCTCGGCAGGGCGGCGTCCCAACAGCGAGTTTGGGCACAGCCGCAAAAACCGTCATAATAGGAAGGGATAGAATATATAAGAAGGATGATGGATCGCCGTGCGGACGACCCGCATCAGGGCGGCAACTTTATCATCTTACGTTTCCGAACGGCAGCATGTCGGCCACCGCCAGGCGCGGAGGGTCGGTGCGCGCTGCCGATACCCGTACAAGTACAACGCAGGAGGATAATCGGTATGGCAAAGAAGGGCTCGGATGACAAAAGATGGGCGCCGGTCACACCGACTCCCCCCGTCGGCAAGCACCCGGCCGCGCCGGCCGAACCGACCCAAGCCGCCGCCGATAAGGTCCAGCAGGCAGTCGCCAAACCGACCTCACCCGTCACCGAGAGCAAGATCGCGATGGCCGAAGCGGATTCAATGCAGGATTCCAGCTCGCGATCGTTGGAGACCGATGGCCGCAAACGGGTGATTATCGAAGGAGTGAGCCCGGCAGTCGACGCGGGCCGGTTTCCCATCAAACGGGTGGTGGGCGAAACCGTGGTGGTGGAGGCCGATATCTTTACCGATGGCCACGATGCGCTGTCGTGCGTGTTGCAATACCGCCGGCAGGGCGAGGTTGAGTGGCGGGAAGCGCCGATGCATTCGCTGGTTAACGACCACTGGCGCGGCGAGTTCCAGGTGCTGGAAGTAGGATGTTACGAGTATACCCTCTGTGCCTGGGTGGACGCCTTCAAGTCCTGGCGGCACGATCTGCCCCGCTGGGAACAGGCCGAGGATATCGCGCTTTCCCTGCGAGTGGGCGCGGAACTGGCCGAAAAGGCCAGCCGGCGCGCGACCGGCGCGGATGCTCAGTGGCTGGCCAAGCGCGCTACGGCGCTGGCCGACGATCAGGATCTGGACTATCGCCGCCAGTTGGGCCTGGATGAGGAACTGGCCAGGCTGATGCACCGCCACGCCGACCGCCAGTTGGCGATCCAGTATGAAAAGACCCTGGGATTGATGGCTGAAGACGAACGCGCCCGCTTCAGCACCTGGTACGAGATGTTCCCGCGCTCCTGCGGTTCCGCGCCCGGCAAGCATGGCACCTTCAAGGACTGCGAAGCCTGGTTGCTGCGGATCGCCGCCATGGGCTTCGACGTGCTGTATTTTCCGCCGATCCACCCCATCGGCCGGATCAATCGCAAGGGCAAGAACAACACGCTCACGCCCGGGCCGGACGATGTCGGTAGCCCTTGGGCTATCGGCGCCGAGGAGGGCGGCCACAAGGCTATTCTGCCAGCGCTCGGCACGCTGGAGGATTTCCGCCACCTGGTGCGCAAGGCCGGGGAGCACGGTATCGAGATCGCCTTGGACATCGCCTTGCAATGCGCGCCGGACCATCCTTACGTGAAGCAGCATCCGGACTGGTTCCGCTGGCGGCCGGACGGCACGGTGCAGTACGCCGAGAACCCGCCCAAGAAGTATCAGGATATCTATCCGTTCAACTTCGAAACCAGCGACTGGAAGGCGCTGTGGGCAGAGATCAAAAGCATCTTCGAGTTTTGGGCCGAGCAGGGCGTGCGCATCTTCCGGGTGGACAACCCGCACACCAAACCCTTCGTGATGTGGGAATGGCTGATCGCCGAGATCAAGAAGACCACCCCGAACGCCATCTTCCTGGCGGAAGCCTTCACTCGGCCCAAGGTCATGCATCGCCTAGCCAAACTGGGCTACACCCAGTCCTACACCTATTACACCTGGCGCAACACCAAATCAGAACTGATCGAGTACATGACCGAATTGACCCAAGGACCGGGTCACGAATACTTCCGGCCGAATTTCTGGCCCAACACCCCGGATATCCTGGCTGCCGCCCTGCAGTACGGTGGGCGATCGGCGTTCATGTCCCGGTTGGCGCTGGCGGCGACCCTGACCTCCAGCTACGGCATCTACGGAACGGCCTTCGAGATGATGGAGCACCTCGCCGTCAAGCCGGGGAGCGAGGAGTATCTGGATTCGGAGAAGTACCAGCTCCGCTATCGCGGCTTTCAGGAATTGGACGGACCGAACAGCCTGCGCGACTTCATCACCCTGATGAACCGTGTTCGCAAGCGCAACCCGGCGTTGCAATCCGACTGGAGCCTGCGGTTTCATGAAGTCGATAACGAGCAGATCATCTGCTACAGCAAAACCACCGACCAGCACGCCAATACGGTTCTGGTCGTGGTGAATCTGGACCCCAACTACACCCAGGCGGGTTGGACCGGTTTGGATCTGGCGGCGCTGGGCGTGGACCCGAACCAACCATTTCAGGTACACGATCTGCTGACGGGCGCCCACTACATCTGGAATGGGCCGCGCAACTACGTCGAATTGAATCCGCACCGGATGCCGGCGCATGTGTTTCGCATCAGCAGCAACCTGCAGACGGAACACGATTTCGATACATTCAGTGGTTGAGGAGACGGTATAGATGGCTCAAAAATCGAAGGGCTGGAGCGGTGTGGAAGACCCGTTGTGGTACAAGGACGCACTTATCTATCAGTTGCACGTCAAGGCCTTTGGCGACAGCGACAACGACGGGATCGGCGATTTCCGTGGCTTGGTCCAGCGCCTGGATTATCTCCAGGATCTGGGCGTGGATACCCTGTGGCTGCTGCCGTTCTATCCTTCGCCGATGCGGGACGACGGTTACGACATCTCCGACTATCAGAGCGTTCATCCCCAGTACGGCACCCTGGCTGACTTCCGTACCTTCGTCCGCGAGGCGCACGCGCGGGATCTGAAGATCATCACCGAATTGGTGATCAACCATACCTCCGACCAGCACCCCTGGTTTCAGGCCGCGCGCCGTGCGCCTCGCGGTTCGCCGGAGCGGAATTTCTACGTCTGGAACGACGACGACAAGAAATTTCCGGAAACCCGCATCATCTTCACCGACACTGAAACGTCCAATTGGGCCTGGGACCCGATGGCGCAGCAGTATTACTGGCACCGCTTTTTCTCGCACCAGCCGGATTTGAACCACAACAATCCGGCGGTGGTGAAAGCCGTGACCAAGATCATGCGGTTCTGGCTGGACCTGGGTGTGGATGGAGTGCGGCTGGACGCCATTCCCTACCTGTGCGTGCGCGAGGGTACCTACAACGAAAACCTGCCGGAAACCCATGCGGTGATCAGGCAGATGCGAGCGGTGGTGGACCGGCATTACCGCAGCCGCCTGTTCCTGGCCGAGGCCAATCAGTGGCCGGAAGACGTGCGCGACTACTTCGGCGACGGCGATGAGTGCCACATGGCCTACCACTTCCCGCTGATGCCGCGCATGTACATGGCCGTCGCTCAGGAAGACCGTCATCCCATCGTCGATATTCTGGAACAGACCCCGGACATTCCCGATAACTGCCAGTGGGCGATCTTCCTGCGCAACCACGATGAGCTGACGCTGGAAATGGTCACTGATCGGGAGCGGGACTACATGTACCGCACCTACGCCGCCGATCCGCGCAGTCGGGTCAACGTCGGCATCCGCCGCCGCTTGGCGCCGTTGATGGACAACGATGCCAGCAAGATAAAACTGATGAACAGCCTGCTGTTGTCGATGCCAGGCACGCCGATTTTTTATTACGGCGACGAGATCGGCATGGGCGACAACTTTTTTCTCGGCGACCGCAACGGCGTGCGTACCCCGATGCAGTGGAGCCCCGACCGCAACGCCGGTTTCTCCAAGGCCGACCCCCAGCGCCTGTACCTGCCGCCGATCATGGATCCGATCTACGGTTACGAGTCGGTCAACGTGGAAGCGCAGAATCGCGCGCCGGCCTCGCTGTTGAACTGGATGAAACGGATGATCGCGGTGCGTCGGGCCTGCCAGTCTTTCGGCCGCGGCCGGCTGGAGATGCTGCGGCCCGGCAACCGCAAGATTCTGGCCTACATCCGCGCTTATGCCGACGAGGTGGTGCTGTGCGTGGCCAACCTGTCGCGTTCCGCCCAGCCGGTGGAACTCGATCTGAGCAAATTCAAGGGTATGGTGCCGGTGGAAATGCTGGGTCAGAACCCGTTCCCACCAATCGGCGAGCTGCCCTACCTGTTGACCCTGCCCCGCTACGGGGTCTACTGGTTCCGCTTGAGTTACGCCGCGCCGCCAGTGTGGCACGAAGACCGGCTGCCCGGTGGCGATCTGCGAATTCTGGTGCTGTTCCAAGGCTGGAAGAGCTTCTTCGTCGACCAGGTCGAGCCCAGCCGGCGGGAAATGGCCATGAATCTGCACGAGCGGCTGATCCGGCATGTGCTGCCGGAGTTCCTGCCCACTCAGCGCTGGTTCGCCGGCAAGAGCGGGCGCATCGAATCGGTCGAGTTCGACAACTACGACGTCTGGGTCGATCAGACTGAATGGGTGCTGGCCCGCATTCGGGTCTGGCTGGCCGAGCGGCCTGAGCCGCAGGATTACGGTTTGCCGATGGCGCTGGCTTGGGAGGACGATGGCGAGGAGAAACTGCGCCCGCTGTGGCCCTACGCGTTGGCACGGGTCCGGGTCCGTGCTCGGATGGGTCTGCTATACGACGCCTACGCCAATGAGAAATTCACTCAGTCCATGCTGAAGATGATGGCGCGCAACACCCGGATACCGCTGGGTGGGGGCTGGTTGAAATTCTCCTCGACCCGCATCTTTCAGAGCCTGGCCGGCGACCTGCCGGAGATGTTGCCGGTCAAGCGGCTGGCGCTGGACAGCAGCAATACCACGCTTAATGTCGGCGACCGGATGCTGCTCAAGGGCTATCGACGTTTGCGGCCCGGCATCAATCCCGAGTTGGAGATGGGTCGATTCCTGACCGATGTCGCCGACTTCGGTAACGCCGCGCCGTTGGCCGGCGCCCTGGAGTACGAAGACAAGGACGGCAATATCATCGCGCTGGCGATGTTGCAAGGATTTGTCGGCAATCAGGGCGATGCCTGGACTTACACCCAGGATTACCTGAAACGGTTTCTGGACGATTGCGTGCAGCAACCGGAAACGGTGCGGGAAGCCGGCGAGGGCGTGCACGCGCTCTATCTGTTGTTCGCCACGACCCTGGGCCGGCGTACCGGCGAATTGCATCGGGCGCTGGCATTAACCACCGGCGATGCTGCTTTCGACCCCGAACCGATCTCGCCGGCCGATCTAAGCGGCTGGATCGAGCAGATTCGGCAGGAGGCGACCACCACGCTGGAGCGGCTGGAGCAGGCACAGTGGCGGTTGGCCGAGCCGGCGCGCTCCCTGGCTGGCTGCCTGCTGGCCGTACGTGAGGACATGATGGCCCGGCTGGACCATCTGGAGATTGTGGATCCGCTGCCGATGAAGACCCGCTTCCACGGTGATTACCATCTTGGCCAGGTGCTGGTGGCCAAGGACGACGTCATCATCATCGACTTCGAGGGCGAACCGTCGCGGTCGCTGGAAGAGCGACGCCATAAAAACTCGCCGTTGCGGGATGTGGTCGGCATGCTACGTTCGTTCAATTATGCCGCACACGCCGCCTTGCGGCAGTCAACCGCCGACGGCACCACCAACTGGGAAGAACTTGCATCCTACATCGGCGGTTGGGAGCGGCAGGCCCGGGCCGCGTTCCTGGAGGGTTACGCCGAAACCCTGCGGGATTGCCCGAGTTATCCGGCCGATCCTGGACAAGCCAAAGCCTTGCTGGATCTGTTCACGCTGGAGAAAGCCTGTTACGAACTGCGTTACGAATTAGATAACCGCCCCGACTGGGTTGCTATTCCGCTCGGGGGTTTGTGCGAACTGCTATCACTTGAAACAAAGGATGTGCCGCGATGAAACAACCGAAAATCCTGGCTTTTGTCATGGCGGGCGGTGAAGGTGCCCGTTTGAGTCCCTTGACGGCGTACAACTCCAAACCGTCGCTACCGTTCGGTAGCCGCTACCGCATTGTGGATTTCGTGTTGAGTAACCTGCTCAATTCCGGAATTCAGTCGATTTACATGCTGGTGCAGTACAAATCCCAGTCGTTGATCGAACACGTCCGTAAGGCGTGGGTGGTGTCGCCGATGCGGAACGAGGAATTCGTGACCGTGGTGCCGCCGCAGATGATGCGCGGCGGCGACTGGTTCATGGGCACCGCCGATGCCGTGTATCAGAACCTGAACTTGATTCAACTGCACAATCCTGATTTGGTGTTGGTGTTCGGCGCTGATCACATTTATCGGATGGATCTCCAGCAGATGGTGGATTTCCACTTGGAGCGGGAAGCCGACGCGACCGTTGCCGCGCTGCCGGTGCCAATCGCCGATGCCAGTTCGTTCGGCGTCATCGACGCCGATCACGCGGGTCGGGTCAGCGACTTCAAGGAGAAACCGGCTAACCCGCCGTCCATGCCCTCCGATCCCACCCGCTCCTACGCCTCGATGGGTAACTATCTGTTCAACGCCAAGGTGCTAATTCAGGCACTCAAGGAAGCCAACGAGCGCGGTGAGCATGATTTCGGCCACCATGTATTGCCGCATCTGAAGGATACCCATCGGGTATTCGCCTATGACTTCGCCACCAACAAGGTGCCGGGGACCAAGCCCTATGAAGAGCAGGCCTATTGGCGCGATGTCGGCACGCGGGACGCCTACTTCAACGCCCATCAGGACCTGTTGGGTGAGAAGCCGCGTTTCGATATGTTCAACCCCCAGTGGCGGATCTTTTCCAGTAACTATCAGGGGCCGGTGGCGCGTCTGTTGGACGCCAGGGTTCAAAACAGCGTAGTGGCTGCCGGCTCGATGGTGCGTCAGGCCAAAATCACCAATACCATCATCCGTCGCGAAGTTATTATCGAGGACGATGTGGAAATCGAGGATTGCCTGATTCAGGAATACGTCCACATCAAGCGCGGCGCTCGGTTGCGGCGCGCCATCATCGGTGGTTACAACGTGATCGAAGCGGGTACCCGCATCGGCTACGATCTCGAACAGGATCGCAAGTTATACCAAGTGACCCAAGGCGGCATTACGGTGGTCGGACCCGGCGAAGTGACCGCGACCATGCAAGCGTTTAGCGAATGAAGGCAAGGGGGCAGGTCTCGGAGGTCCGGTTTTTTCCCGCCCCGGCTTCCTGTCCCCTATTTGTTGTCCTCTTTACGGATTGGAGCCAATGAGCAGTCCATCCAGCACCGTCGTCTGGCCCGGTCGGCCGTACCCACTGGGCGCAAGCTGGGACGGCGAGGGCGTCAACTTCGCGCTGTTCTCGGAGCACGCCGAGCAGGTGGTGTTGTGCCTGTTCGATGCGCGGGGCAAACATGAAATCGAGCAAATCCCGCTGCGCGAGCAAACCGGCCGGGTCTGGCACGGCTATCTGCCGGACGCCCGCCCCGGCCTGCTGTATGGCTACCGGGTGCAGGGGCCGCATCAGCAGGAGGAAGGGCAGCGTTTCAACGCCCACAAGCTACTGCTCGATCCCTACGCCAAGGCCATCGTCGGCCAGATCTACTGGAGCGACGCCCAGTTCGGTTACCGGATCGGTGGCCGTACCGAGGATCTGAGCTTTAGTACCCGTAACAGCGCGCCGGGCATGCCCAAGTGCCTGGTGGCGGACACTGCCTTTTTCTGGGGTGACGACCGGCCGCCGCGCACGCCCTGGCACGACACGCTCCTCTACGAACTGCATGTGCGTGGCTTTACCATGCGCCATCCGGAGGTGCCGGCCAACCTGCGTGGCAGCTACGCCGGGTTGGCCTGCGGGCCAGTGATCGATTATCTCAAGGCGCTGGGGGTTACGGCGGTGGAGCTGCTGCCGATCCAGTACTTCATTGACGAGCGCCATTTATTGGATCGCGGCCTGCGCAACTACTGGGGCTATAGTCCGCTCGGCTATTTCGCTCCGGACCCGCGCTACGCCGCCACCGATAATCCGGTCGCCGAATTCAAGAGCATGGTCAAGTCGCTGCACTCGGCCGGCCTCGAAGTGATCCTCGACGTGGTGTACAACCACACCGCCGAGGGCAACCAGATGGGGCCGACCCTGAGTTTTCGTGGCATCGACAACGCCAGTTATTACCGACTGTCGCCCGAGCATCCGCGCTATACCATGGATTACACCGGCTGCGGCAATACTCTGAACACCGCCCATCCCCGGGTGTTGCAGATGGTCATGGACAGTTTGCGTTACTGGGTGCAAGAGATGCGTGTGGACGGTTTCCGCTTCGACTTGGCCGCCACGCTGGCGCGGGACGTGGATGGCGCGATCAATCAGGGCGGCACGTTCATGGATGTGATCCAGCAGGACCCGGTCCTGTCGCAGGTCAAATTGATCGCCGAGCCGTGGGACGTGGGCGAGAACGGCTATCAGGTCGGCCAGTTCCCGGTCGGCTGGAGCGAATGGAATGGCAAGTATCGCGACGTGGTGCGCGACTACTGGCGCGGCGAGGGCGGGCTGATCGGCGAGCTGGCCTATCGCTTGACCGGCTCCGCCGATTTGTACCAACACAACGGCCGCCGCCCGCCCGCCAGCATCAATTTCATCACCGCCCACGACGGGTTTACCCTATACGATCTGGTGAGTTACAACGAGCGCCATAACGAAGCCAACGGCGAGGATAACCAGGACGGCGATTCGCACAACCGCAGTTGGAACTGCGGGGTGGAGGGCGACGCCGACGATCCGGCCGTGCTGGCGCTGCGGCTACACCAGCGGCGTAATTTTCTGGCGACCCTGCTGCTGTCGCAGGGCGTGCCGATGCTGCTGGCCGGCGATGAGGTCGGGCGCACCCAACGTGGCAATAACAACGCCTATTGCCAGGATAACGAGCTGAGCTGGCTGAATTGGGATCTGGCCTGGTTAAAGGAGAACCGCGAGTTGCTGGCGTTCACCCAGCGCCTGATCCAGATCCGTCAGCAGCATCCCACGTTTCGCCGCCGGCATTTTTTTCGTGGCATTCATGGCGACGGGGTTCGCGACATTCTTTGGTTTAACCCCGACGGCCGCGAGATCGACGACGACGAATGGACGCACGACTACGCCCGTTGTCTGGGACTGTACCTGCCCGGCGACGGGCTGGGCGACTGGGACGAGCGTGGCCACGCGCTGGAAGACGATGATTTCCTGTTGCTGGTCAATTCGCATCACGAAGAAATCCTGTTCATGCTGCCGATCCTGCGGGATGGCTCACCGTTCGAGGTGCTGGTCGATACCGCATTGCCGCAGGGCCGCCCGGTCAGCGGCGACGAACATCCCGCCGAGGAGCCCTATCCGGTGCAGGGCCGCTCGCTAGCACTGTTGAGGCATCGCCGACGGCGTCTGTCCTGATTGATTCTCTCCCTATTGTCGCCTGCCCACCTTGGCCTGGCGGTCTGTCGCGCATCCCGCAATAAGAACCCGAGGTGGTCCGCTGGCCTCAATACCCAGGCCAAGTCCCTGACCAAAACTGATTTTCAGGGTCGCGTATTTACCGCGTGGTCCGTACCGGCGCGCATGGTACCGCAAAGTTATGTCGCCGATGATCGTTTGGCGTTGGCGCAATTGTGCGCTGGCGCCGGGTGCGCGGGCGTTACCGTTTACCGAATTGTGAGTGACTCCCCCATGCCCCTATTAAGCATCGACAACCTCTCCATCGCCTTCGGTGCCGAAAAACTGCTGGATGGCGCCAGCTTCCAAATCGACCCCGGCGAGCGAGTCTGCCT
>JBATDL010000176.1:0-6228 GCA_049663445.1 Candidatus Competibacter sp. | reverse complement strand
GGTCGAGGTCTACGCCGGCTTCGAGATCGCCAATCATTCCCTGAGCCATCCCAACCTGCCCGATTTGTCTCCCGCCGATCTGGAACGTGAGGTGCGGGACAGCCGGCGCATTCTGCAAGAGTGGTTTCAGCAGCCGGTGCGCGGTTTTTGCTATCCCTTCGGCGGGCTCAATCCGGCGGTGAAGGAGGCGGTGCGCGCCGCCGGTCATGTGTACGCCCGCACCGTGACCGAATGCGAGCCGGTGTTTCCAGCGGCCGATCCCTTCGAATTCGGAGTCAGTTGCCGGTTTGCCGATCCCCTGTTCTGGCTCCGTTACGAACGCGCTAGGACGACGGACGGGGTGTTTTTCTTCTGGGGCCACAGCTACGAACTGGTCGATGACGCCATGTGGGCCGACCTGGAAGATAAGATCGTCCGCATCGGCGCCGATCCGGCGGCGGAATGGGCGAGCATCGAGCGATTGTTCTGAGCGCCCCCGCGTCGGTGCGTGCTCATTCATGACCTGGGTTTGTCCCACCCGATGACGCTTACTCGTGATTCCGTTCGCAGGCGTGGATGGCGGATCGGCGCTAATTGCACCGCGCCAGATCCGCGATGGGCGTGTTCAGGACCGCGAAGGGTTCGGTGAAGGGTTGATCCATGCTGGCCAGGAGGGTCAGGGTAACGGCCGTGGCGATCGAAAAGACGGCCAACGTTATCGCCTGGGCACGCGATTTGTCGAGTTGCACCAGGCCGATGGCAATCTGGGTCATGAAGCCGAGAAAGATGACCAGTACCCACTTACCGATATGACTGTGGCCGCTGCTGAGCTGGATTCGGTTAACCCGATACTGTCGGATCTGGTTGAAAGCGCTCAGCATTTCCCGGCGCAGCGTTGCATCCACTCCAGCGGTGAATTCCGGGGTGGCGAGCGCGAGCATCATGTTGTCCAAGGCCGTTTCGGCGGTGGGCGAGGCTTCACCGTCCAGCAGCATCGCCGGCCATTCCTGTTGCACGACCGCTTTCGCGTAAGTGCAGATCCGCTCGGCCATGGGCTGGGCTGTCGGCCCCAGGACCTCCGCGAAGTGCGACAGTAATTTCAGATTGCTGGCTTCTTGAAGGACGGATTGCTGTGCCTGCTCGGCCCGTTGCCAGATATCGGCGCCCATAAATCCGACCGACAGACTGAACAGCACCGCGACCGAGGAAAAGTAGGGGGCTACGACACCCAGATTGCCGTGCCAGAAAGGCGCCAGCCGGCTGCGTTGAAAGAACCACCACAGAGCGGCGGCGGCGGCCAGCCAGAAGATCAGGGTGGCGGGCACCCCCAGCCAAAATGGAAAATCGAGCCAGGTTTCGATCATGGTCAATACCTCATTCGCTATCCGGCTCGTAGCCCAGGTTCGGCGCCAGCCATCTTTCCGCCTCTGCCACGGTCCAGCCCTTGCGCTGGGCGTAATCGGCCACCTGATCGCGATCCAGCCGGCCCACGCCGAAATAGCGTGCCTCGGGATGGCTGAAGTACCAGCCGCTCACCGCCGCCGTTGGGGTCATGGCGAAATGTTCCGTGATATGGATGTCGGCGTTGTGGGTCACATCCAATAATTGCCAGAGCAAACCCTTCTCGGTGTGGTCGGGGCAGGCCGGATAGCCGGGAGCAGGGCGGATGCCCCGGTACCGTTCGGCAATCATCTCCTCGTTGCTCAGCGTCTCCGCCGCCGCGTAACCCCAGAACTCCCGCCGTACTCGCTCGTGCAGTCGCTCGGCCAGGGCTTCCGCCAGTCGGTCGGCCAGCGCTTTCAGCAGGATGGCGCTGTAGTCGTCGTGGGCGCGTTCGAATTCGGCGACCCGCGCGTCGATGCCGATGCCGGCGGTGACGGCAAACGCGCCCACATAATCAGCCACACCGGTTTCGCGCGGCGCGGTCCAGTCGGCCAGACAATAATGCGGCTTGCCGTCCGGCTTCGGCCCTTGCTGGCGCAGGTGGTGCAGGGTCATGAATGCCTGATCGCGGCCTTCGTCGGGGTATAGCGCGATGTCGTCCTCGCCGGTCCGGTTGGCCGGAAAGAAGCCGATCACCGCCCGTGCCGTCAGCCATTTTTCCGTGAGAATCTTGTCCAGCATGGTCTGGGCGTCGGCGAACAGGTGCTGGGCGTGCTCGCCCTGCGCGGGATCGTCGAAAAGTGCCGGATAGCGCCCACGCAGTTCCCAGGCCTGGAAGAACGGTGTCCAGTCGATTCGCTCCACCAGTTCCGCCAGCGGGTAGTCGTCGAACACGCGGATGCCGAGAAAACCCGGTTTGGGTGGGATATAAGCAGACCAGTCGAACGCCGGGCGATTGGCGCGGGTTTGCACGAGTGGCAGCAGCGCTTCCCGGTTGCGACGGTTGGCGTGCTGCTCGCGTTTCTGTACATAGTCGGCCTTGGTTTTGGCCACGTAATCGGCTTTGGACTCGACGCTGACCAGGTTCTGCGCCACGCCCACCGCCCGCGAGGCGTCCTTGACGTAAATCACCGGACCGGGATATTGCGGGTCGATTTTCACCGCGGTGTGCATGATTGAGGTGGTCGCGCCGCCGATCAGCAGCGGGATGTCGAAGCCTTGCCGCTTCATCTCCCTGGCGACGTTGACCATCTCGTCCAGCGACGGCGTGATCAAGCCGGACAGGCCGATCATGTCCGCCCCGTGCTCGCGGGCGGCGTCGAGAATCTTCTGTGCCGGGACCATGACGCCGAGATCGACCACCTCGAAGTTGTTGCACTGGAGCACCACGCCGACAATGTTCTTGCCGATGTCGTGCACGTCACCCTTGACCGTGGCCATGATGATCCGGCCATTAGTGCGGCGTTCGCCGTCGGTCTGCTCCGCCTCGATGAACGGGATCAGGTAGGCCACGGATTTTTTCATCACCCGCGCCGATTTCACCACCTGCGGCAGGAACATCTTGCCGGCGCCGAACAGGTCGCCGACCACATTCATACCGTCCATCAACGGGCCTTCGATAACGTGCAGCGGTCGTTCCGCCTGCTGGCGGGCTTCCTCGGTGTCGGTCTCGACGAACTCGTCGATGCCTTTGATCAGCGCATGTTCCAGTCGTTTGGCCACTGGCCAGGAACGCCATTCCTGCGCCTTTTCCGGAGCGGTTGAAGCTTCGCCAGCCTGGTATTGCGGCGCGATTTCCAATAGCCGTTCGGTGGCGTCCGGGTGGCGATTGCGGATCACATCCTCGACCCGTTCGCGCAATTCCGCCGGAATCTCTTCGTAGATCGCCAGTTGCCCGGCGTTGACGATGCCCATGTCCATCCCGGCCTGGATGGCGTGGTAAAGGAACACCGAATGGATGGCCTCGCGCACCGGGTTGTTGCCGCGAAACGAGAACGACACGTTGGACACGCCGCCGGAAATCAGCGCGTAAGGCAATTCTGCCTTGATCCGCCGGGTAGCCTCGATGAAGTCCACCGCATAGTTGTTGTGTTCGGCGATGCCGGTGGCGACGGCGAAAATGTTGGGATCGAAGATGATGTCCTGCGGCGGGAAACCGACCTGCTCGGTCAGAATCCGGTAGGCGCGCTGGCAAATGGCGAACTTGCGGTCTTCGGTATCGGCTTGACCCTGTTCGTCGAAGGCCATGACGATGGCGGCGGCGCCGTAACGGCGGATCAGCCGGGCCTGACGAATGAATTCCGCTTCGCCTTCCTTCATGCTGATCGAGTTCACCACCGGCTTGCCTTGAATGCGCTTGAGCCCGGCTTCCAGAATCTCCCACTTGGAGGAGTCGATCATCACCGGCACCCGGCTGATATCCGGCTCGGCGGCGATCAGATTGAGGAAGGTGATCATCGCTTCTTTCGAGTCGAGCATTCCCTCGTCCATGTTGATGTCGATGATCTGCGCGCCGTTTTCCACTTGCTGGCGGGCGACATCCAGCGCGGCGTTATAGTCGCCGGATTTGATCAGCCGCTTGAAGACCGCCGAGCCGGTGACGTTGGTGCGTTCGCCGACATTGATGAACAGCGAGTCCGGGCCGATATTCAGCGGTTCCAGCCCGGCCAGCCGGCAGCGTGGCTCGATGGCGGGAATCGGACGCGGCGGCAGATCCTGGACCGCTTCGACGATGGCGCGAACGTGCGCGGGCGTGGTGCCGCAGCAGCCGCCGACGATGTTGAGAAAACCGCTCTCGGCGAACTCGCGAATGGTGGCGGCCATCATCTCCGGGGTTTCGTCGTACTCGCCGAAGGCATTGGGCAGGCCGGCGTTGGGATGAGCGGAAAGGTAAGTGTCGGCAATGCGCGCCAGTTCGGCGACGTAGGGCCGCAGTTGGGTCGCGCCCAGCGCGCAATTCAGGCCGAAGGACAACGGCCGGATGTGCGACAGCGAGTTCCAGAATGCTTCGGTGGTTTGCCCGGACAGGGTCCGGCCGGAAGCGTCGGTGATGGTGCCGGAGATCATCACCGGTAGCCGAATACCGGAATCGTCGAAAAATTGCTGGATGGCGAACAGCGCCGCCTTGGCGTTCAGCGTATCGAAAATGGTCTCGACCAGCAGGATGTCCACGCCGCCCTCGACCAGGGCTTGGGCCGCTTCGGTGTAGGCGGCGACCAAGTCGTCGAAGCCGATGTTGCGAAAGCCCGGATTGTTCACGTCCGGTGACAGGCTGGCGGTGCGGTTGGTGGGGCCGAGCACCCCGGCGACGAAGCGCGGCCGGTCGGGCGTGCTGTATTGGTCGGCGGCTTCGCGCGCCAGCCGGGCGGCTTCCCGGTTCAACTCCGGTACGAGGCTCTCCATGCCGTAGTCGTGCATGGACACGGTCGTGGAATTGAAGGTATTGGTTTCGAGAATATCGGCCCCGGCGTCGAGATAGGCGGCGTGGATCTCGCGGATGATCGCTGGCTGGGTCAACACCAGCAGATCGTTGTTGCCCTTGAGATCGCTCGGCCAGTCGCGGAAGCGCTCGCCCCGGTAATCGGCTTCCTGGAGGCGGTAGCTCTGGATCATGGTGCCCATCGCGCCGTCCAGAATCAGGATGCGGCGGGCGAGCAGGGCGGATAGTTCGGCGCTACGATCAACGGTCATCGGCGGAATCTCGAAAACTCCTCTCTTCATAAGGGAGAGAGGCTAGGGGTGAGGGTGGTTTACAAGTATCGGTTAAAGTTGGAAAGCATCCCGAATCCATTCTACCCGAGGTTCGTCGTCGGCTTGGAGGATCGCCACCACGTCGAAGCGGCAGGGCAGGTCGAGGCGCTGGCGTTGCAGGTAGAGCGCGGCGGCACGGAGCAGGCGTTGTTGTTTGGTTCGGGTGACGGATTCGGCCGGCGTGCCGTAGCGGGTATGGCGGCGGCTGCGCACTTCCACGAAGACCAGGTGCTCGCCGTCGCGCATGATCAGGTCCAGTTCACCGCCCCGGCAGCGGACATTGCGCGTCACCAGGGTCAGACCGCGCGCTTCCAGATAGCGGCAGGCCAGATCCTCGGCGGCGCTGCCTTGGGCGACGCGGCTGATCACGGGCGGTCTCCGGCAGGATAATGAAAAATCAGGGTTTCAAAAACCCGCGCATTGTAGAGGTTCAAACCATGACCGTCGAATCCGGCGCGCTGTATGTGATCGCCACCCCCATCGGCAATCTGGAGGATATCAGCGCCCGCGCCCTGCGGGTGCTGCGCGAGGTGGCGGCCATCGCCGCCGAGGATACCCGCCATACTGGGCGCTTGCTCGCCCATTTCGGGATTCAAACGCCGCTGTTTTCGCTACACGATCACAACGAACACGCCCGCTTGGAGCAGGTGGTCGCACGCCTGCGCGAGGGTCAGGCGCTGGCGCTGGTGTCGGATGCCGGCACGCCGCTGATCAGCGACCCCGGCTTTCCGCTGGTGCGCGAGTTACGCCGGCAGGGGTTGAAGGTCATCCCGGTGCCGGGTCCCAGCAGCATTGTGGCGGCCTTATCGGTGGCCGGTTTGCCGACCGACCGTTTTACCTTCGAGGGTTTTCTTCCCCCCAAGTCCACCGCGCGCCGCGAGCGTCTGCAAGCCTTGGCGCGAGAGGAACGCACGCTGGTTTTTCTGGAGGCCAGTCATCGCATCGCCGAGACCCTGGCCGATTTGGCGGCGGTGTTCGGCGGGGAACGTCCGGCGGCGGTCGCCCGCGAACTGACCAAGCGTTTCGAGGAAGTTCACAATGCCAGCCTGAGCGAACTGGAGATTTGGCTGGACGCCGATCCACATCGCCGCAAGGGCGAGTTCGTGGTGATCGTGC
>JBATDL010000175.1:0-3462 GCA_049663445.1 Candidatus Competibacter sp. | reverse complement strand
GTCACGCGGTCATCGTGGGAATGTAACCGGACCCGTTCGAATCACTTGCCAGTGGATTTGACAGCGGCGTTCTTCCCATGCGTCTTGCCTTTGCCAGCGTCAGGTTTGGCGGGTTGTCCGGGCACTGGCGCGGCGGGAACACCGCTGGTCGGCACGGCTCTACCCAACCAACCGTTAATTTCCACCATATCCTCTTCCGACAACTCGCCGGCGGCCTGCTTGAGCACCAGATAGTTAGCGATGTAGGAATAGCGGGCGGCGGCGTACTCTCGTTCGGCCAGGTAAACGTTACGTTCGGCGTTCAGCACGTCCACGATGGTGCGGGTGCCCACCTCATAACCGGCTTGGGTGGCTTCCAGCGCACTGCGGGTGGACACCCGGGTCTGGTCCAGCGCCTTGATCTGGCTGATGGAGGTTTCCTGACCCCGATAGGCGTTGCGAACGGTGCGGATCGCATCACGTTGCAGGTTCTCCAGGTTCTGGCGGGAGGCCTCATAATTGTAGGCCGCTTGGCGAGAGCGGGAGGACACCGCGCCGCCACTGTACAAGGGAATGGTCAATTGCAGGTTGACCTGGCTGCTGATGGTGCGAGTGAACGCGGTGTCCACATCGGCACGGTTGGCGTTCAGGTCCAGGGACGGATAATGGCCGGCCTTCTGCAACTGGATATTTTCCCGGGCTTGCTCGACCCCGAAGCCGGCGCTACGCAGTGTCAGGTTGTTGTCCAACGCCATGCGCACCCACTGCTCGGGATCGTTGGGATTGGGCAGCGCCAGCGGCATCCGCTCGCTGAGCAGATTGAGTTGGGCATAGTCCTGGCCGGTCAACTGCCGCAGGAATTCGCGAGCGTTGGACAGCTTGTTGGTGGCGTCGATTTCCGAGGAGACGGCGCCGTCGAACCGCGCCTGGGCATCGTAAACGTCGGTGATGGTGGCCAATCCGACCTCGAACCGCCGATTGGCCTGTTCGAGCTGGCGGGCGAAGGCGTTTTTTTCCGCCGTGGCGAAAGTCAGGTTGTCGATCGCCGCCAGCACGCCGAAGTAACCCTGCGAAACCCGCAGGATCAGATCGTTCTCCGCATTGCTGAAGTCAGCATCGGCTTGCTTGATCGTCTCCTCCGCCAGCCGCTGCTGTACTTGGCTGGCGCGATTGTAAACAGGCTGCGTCAAACCGATCGCGTAGCTGTGAGTGTCGCCGCCATCACTGCCGGTCGACACACCCACAACCCCAAAGGTATTGCCACGCGAGGCCGTAACGCCCACGCTCGGCAACAACAAAGCTCGGGCCTGCGGTTTGGCTTCCTGGGAAGCTTGCCGGCTGGCGGCGGCGGCCTTGAGCGCGGGATCGCTTTCCATGGACTGACGGTACACTTGCAACAGATCTTCCGCCCCTGCCGGCTGGCCGAACAGCGCGGCGACCATTCCGGCCAACAGCAAACGGTGCGCTTTGGGCATGGCTGACGGACTCCCTTAACGAATATTTTAACAATTGCTAATATACCAAATGGACATGCACGGCGAAAACCCCGCGTATGGTCAGGAAAAGGGGGACGAACGCTCATGAGGTGGAACGGTGGGATCGACTTCGCGCGACCAGGCGTTGATTCCGCCATCCAGATTGGCAACTTGTTCGAAACCGGCGAGAGCGGGAAACAAAGCCACCCGCAAGCCGCAAATCCCGTGGTGGCAAATCACGAGGGTCTCCCGCTCCGGATCGAGCCGGCACCGGTTGCCGCACGGCAATCAGAATTCGAATCTCTCGCGGGGCTCGGCGTTGCGTAACGGCGGCAACTCGGTATCGAACAGGCTTTCCTCGATCCATTCCCGCTCGCCGGTTCGGGTGACCAGCAGCGCTTCCATCACCGGTGGCTGACCCACCACGACAAACAACCGACCACCCAGGCTCAGGCTCTCTCTCCAGCAGTTGGCGAGCGCGGCCACCGATCCGGTGACGGCAATGACGCCATAGCGGTGCTCGCCCCAAGCACGGCTGGCGTCGCCGGTGTACAACGCGACGTTGCCGATCCCGTGCGCCTTGAGCTTGGGCCGGGCCGCTTCGATAAATTCAGGGACGATGTCCACGCTGGTCACCCCGGCGGCCAAGCGCGCCAGACAGGCGGTCAGATAAGCGCTACCGGTGCCGACTTCCAGCACCTGATCGACCGGTCGCGGCGCCAGCGCCTGCAGGATGCGGCCCTCGACAGCGGGCTTCAACATGACCTCACCGTGGCCGAGCGGGATGGCAACGTCGCTGAAGGCCAGATTGCGGTAGCGTTCCGGCACGAAATCCTCGCGCGGCATACTGGCGAGCGTATCCAAAACCCGCTGCTCCAGCACTTCCCAGGGCCGGATCTGCTGCTCGATCATGTTAAAGCGCGCCTGCTCGAAATTGAATGCGGTCATGTGCGGGGTCCTGTCAACGCCTGGTGGTTTGGGGATGCTGGCGGGGGCCGCCCCCCGGCCGGAATTCAGGGCGCACCCATTCTAGCATAAGGTTTTTTCGCGCGGCGCGCGCTTACAGGAAGGTCGCCGTCACCGCGAACAGCCGCTCGACTTCGGACACCCGCTTCTTGTCGACCAGAAACAGGATGACATGGTCGTCCGCTTCGATCATGGTGTCATGATGGCAGATGATGACCTCGTCGCGGCGGGCAACGGCACCGATGGTGGTGCCCGGCGGCAGTTTGATCTCGTCCAGACGCCGCCCCACGACCTTCGAAGTCTTGTAGTCACCGTGGGCCACCGCCTCGATCGCTTCGGCGGCGCCTCGACGCAGGGAGTGGACCTTGACCACGTCGCCGCGGCGCACATGGGTCAGCAGGCTACCGATGGTGGCCTGCTGCGGCGAGATAGCGACATCGATGATGCCGGAGGATTCCACCAGATCCACGTAGGACACCCGGTTGATCAGCGCCATGACCTTGCGGGCGCCCATGCGCTTGGCCAGCATCGCCGACAGAATGTTAGCCTCGTCGTCGTCGGTTACGGCGCAGAATACGTCCATGTTTTCGATGTTTTCCTGCCGCAATAGATTTTCGTCGGCGGCGTCACCCTGCAACACGATAGCCCGGCTCAACTGCTCCGATAAGCGTCGGCTGGTGTCCACGTTGCGCTCGATGACCTTGACTTTGAAGCGCTCTTCCAGCGCCTGGGCCAGCCGCGCCCCGATATGGCCACCGCCGGCGATGATCAAGCGCTTGACCATCTTGTCCAGCTTGCGCAACTCGCTAACGATGGTGCGGGTATTGTTGCGTGCGGCGATGAAAAAAACCTCGTCGTCGGCCGCAATGATGGTGTTACCTTCCGGAATGATCGGTTTGCCCTGACGGAAGATAGCGGCCACCCGGGTATCGATACCCGGCATGTGGTCCGGGAGGGTGTGCAGCGCCTGGCCTACCAAAGTGCTACCTTCGTAGGCCTTGACGCCCATCAACCGGACTTGGCCATCGACAAAATCCAGCAC
>JBATDL010000174.1:0-3367 GCA_049663445.1 Candidatus Competibacter sp. | reverse complement strand
CCGTGCGCCACTGCACCAGCGCCTGACGCGGGAACACGCCGTGTCTATCTGAAGCATCTTCGATTTCTTGGGCCGTCGCCAAGCGGTAAGGCACCGGATTTTGGATCCGGCATTCCCAGGTTCGAATCCTGGCGGCCCAGCCATCTTTCATAGAGACCGACAACGGGGGATTGCGTCGTGTATGAAGGTCGAATGATGGTATTCGCCGGCAACGCCCACCCGCAACTGGCCCGCGATATCGTCAGTCATCTCCAACTGCCCCTCGGTCAAGCAATCGTCGATCGCTTCAGCGATGGCGAGGTCATGATCGAACTGATGGAGAATGTGCGCGGCAAGGATGTCTTCGTCGTCCAGCCCACCTGCTATCCCACCAACGACAACATCATCGAGCTGTTGGTGATGGCCGACGCCCTGCGGCGTTCCTCGGCGGTGCGGGTTACGGCGGTCATCCCCTATTTCGGCTATTCGCGGCAAGACCGCCGCCCGCGCTCGGCGCGAGTGCCGATTTCCGCCAAGGTGGTCGCCAACATGATCACCAGCGTCGGCGTGGACCGGGTGTTGACCGTGGACCTGCACGCTGACCAGATTCAGGGCTTTTTCGATATTCCGGTGGACAACGTCTACGCCACGTCGATCGTATTGAACGACATCCGCGCGCAGAACCTCGGCAATGATCTGATGGTGGTGTCACCGGATGTGGGCGGCGTGGTGCGCGCCCGCGCCCTGGCCAAGCGCTTGGACGACTCGGAGCTGGCGATCATCGACAAACGCCGGCCGGCGCCCAATCAGACCCAGGTCATGCATGTGATCGGCGATGTGGAGGGACAGCACTGCATCGTGGTCGACGACATGGTCGATACCGCCGGTACACTGTGCCAGGCCGCCCGGGCGCTGAAGGAATGGGGCGCCGCTTCGGTGCGCGCCTACTGCACCCATGCCGTGCTGTCCGGCCCTGCGGTCGACAATCTCCGTGGTTCGGCACTGGATGAACTGGTGGTCACCGACAGCATCCCGCTGCGCCCTGCGGCGATCGCCTGCCCGAATATCCGCCAGATCGGCGTAGCCGGCCTGCTGGCCGAAACCATGCGCCGCATCCATCTCGAGGAATCAGTCAGCTCGCTGTTTTAACGCCGTCCCCGCCCGCCGAACGGGCGGTCAATCCAAGCGGTGCGCCTGGTCGCGGGTGCGCCGTATTTTTTTACGACTGGAGCACAATCCGATGAGTACCACGTTCGAACTGCAAGCCGATCCGCGCGGCAAATTGGGCAAAGGTGCGAGCCGCCGCCTGCGCCGTGCCGGTAAGGTGCCGGCCATTTTGTACGGCGGCGGGCAAGATCCGGTGCCACTGTTGCTGGATCAACTGGATCTGATGAATCATTTCAAGAACGATGCGATCTATTCGCATGTCCTGACCCTGAATCTGGGCGGCCACACCGAGCAGGCCGTGCTGCGCGACATTCAACGCCACCCCTTCAAGCCGACGTTCCTGCACCTGGATTTTCTGCGGGTAATCGCCGACCGCAAGCTGCGCGCGCATGTACCGCTGCATTTCACCAACGAAACCACCTCGCACGGCGTCAAGCTGCAGGGCGGCATGGTCAGCCGCGCGCTGATCGAAATTGAAATCGAATGCCTTCCTGGGGATCTGCCGGAATTCGTGGAAATCGATCTGGCCGACCTGGAGCTCGGCGATAGCGTCCATCTATCCGAGATCAAGCTGCCGGCTGGCGTGGCGCTGACCAGCCATATCGACCCAGGCTCCGAGTCGGACGTCATCGTGGTCAGTATTCACCACGCTCATAGTGGCGGCGAAGAAGAAGCCACTGGCGACGAACCGGCGGCCGACTGAGGCCGGTCCCGACTTCCCCAGGCAGGCGAAATCATGTCGGAACCGGCGCCGGCACCGCAACTGCTGGTGGGGCTGGGCAACCCCGGCCCCCAGTACGCCGGCACCCGTCATAACGCCGGCTTTTGGCTGGCGGACGAGCTGGCCCGTCAGCACGGCGGCCAGTTCCGCTCCGACGCGAAATACCACGGTGAGACCTGCCGGATCGCGTTGGCCGGCCAGGATCTGTGGTTGCTGAAGCCGATGACCTTCATGAACCGCAGCGGACAGGCGGTCGCGGCACTGGCGCGCTTTCATCGAATTCCACCGGCGGCAATTCTGGTCGCGCATGATGATCTGGACCTGCCACCGGGTACGGTGCGACTGAAACAAGCCGGTGGTCACGGCGGGCACAACGGCCTGCGCGATTTGATCGCCCATCTGGGTGACAACGGTTTTGCGCGGGTGCGGCTGGGCATCGGCCATCCCGGCGATAGTCGCGAGGTGCTCGATTATGTGCTGCGCCGCCCCCCACACGTCGAGCAGACGCTGATCGAGCAGGCCCTCCTCGATGCGCTGCGCGAGCTGCCGCGTATCCTGGCCGGCCAGTGGCAAAGGGCCGTGCAAACCCTGCACGGACGGCGGGTTGAACCGATTGCTTCTCCGGCTCCGACCAGTCCCGCCACGAAACCGTAGCGCCAAAACCGAACGCCGCGCACGGTGCGGAACTACGGCAGTCACTGGAGTCGCGAACCCGCTTTCCCGGCTCGACACCTCACTGAACCCGATCAGTCAGCCTCTCCCCCAGGGGAGGGCTTGCAAAGCAGCCGCTCAATCAAACCCAGTAACGCCGCCAGCGCGCCGCGATGGCGTTCCACCACCGCCTGGCCGCGCTGACCAGCGATCTGGCGGAGTTCTGAATCGCTCAACAAGCGGTCAGCCGCCGCCGCCAGTTCGCCCGCATCCGCCACCCGCCAGGCCGCTTCAGCCTCCAGCAAGCGCTCGCCTGCCTCGGTAAAGTTGAACATGTGCGGACCGAACAACACCGGCAGCCCCAGCAGCGCCGGTTCCAGTACGTTATGGCCGCCGGTGGCGACCAGACTGCCACCGACGAAGGCCAGATCGGCGGCGGCATAGAGCAGTAATAATTCCCCCATGCTGTCGCCGAGAAACACGGCGCTGTCCGGCGTACAAACGTTCCGTCCGCTGCGCCGGGCAACAGCAAATCCCCGCTGTCGACACAGCGCCGCCACGCTGTCGAAGCGTTCCGGGTGGCGCGGCACCAGTAGTAGGAGCAATGCCGGCCAGCGGGCGCGAAGCCGGGCGAATGCCTCCAGGATCGGTTCGTCTTCGCCAGCATGAGTGCTGGCGGCGATCCAGACCAGCCGCTGGTCCCCTAGCAAATCCCGCCGCAGGCGTCGCCCTCGCTCCAGCAGATCAGCCGGCAACGCCAAGTCGTATTTGAGATTACCGGCCACTTCGACCCGTGGCGCGCCCAGCGCCCGAAAACGGGCGGCGTCGGCGTCGGCCTGGGCGGCGATC
>JBATDL010000173.1:0-2319 GCA_049663445.1 Candidatus Competibacter sp. | reverse complement strand
GCACGGACCATAAGCCATTGGGGCGTAGGATCGGATAGGCGCTCACCAGGGCAGCGTCCTTCCCGGCGAGGTCGAGATGTCCAGAGTACACGTCATGAGGTTGGTCCGCCGCGCCGATCCATTGCCGGGTGAGGAGGCGGGCGCCGTAATAGGTGGCAGTGCGTGCCCGGATCCGGCGGCGGTTGTCGCTGAGAAACAGCGTGTTGTTGCCCCAGGACGCGCAGTTCGGTTCGCGTTCCAGCGGGCTGGGTTCGTAACCATAAAGATAGGTGGCCGCACCTCCCAGAGTCAGGAATTGTCCGACCGTATCGGCATTGAATAATGCGCCTGGAAGATCTACTTCGGCTTGAGTGGCGAAAGCGGAATAGCCGTACTCGGTCATCAGCAACGGCACGGAAGCGGGCAAGCCCTGCTCGTGCAGATCATCCAGCGCCTCGGCCAGTAACTGCGGTCCTTGCAATAGATGCGGACCCGGCGGCGCGCAAATATCGTCGAACGGATACCACTCGAACGACACAAAGGCCAAATCCCGTTCGCGCCCGCGTCCGTTCAGGTATGCCAGCAGGCGGGTCAGCCATGATTGGTCCTCTACACCGCTGTAACCCGCCCAAGCCATCATCGGATCGGAGTCCAGCGACTGGAAGGCGGGACCCCCCAATTCCAGCCCTGGATCCACTGCGTGCAAGGCATCCGCGACCTGCAGGTAGAGCGCGCCATAATCCTCCGGGGCCACGTACTGACCGTCTGGTTCCTCACCCATCTCGACCCGTTGCACCGGATAACCACGCTGGCGCAGATAACGGAGCAGGCTGGCGCCGTTGGCGGGAGTATCGTAAAGCACGCCAACCGGCAGCAGCATTGGCAGGCCGCTGGTGAGCCCGCTGGTAAAAACCCGGTCGATGCCGGGTTGCTCGATGGCCGGATCGAAATCGGAGGCCCGGTGCCAGGGATCGGTGGAGGACACGAAGAAGCGGGTCTGGCGGTCTCGCCCGGCGCCGTGGCGCACTGCGTCGCGCAGGACGCCCTGCTCCAGATGACCGAGATAAAGCTCGTGGATGGCGTAGCCCAGGCCATCGCGGAGATCGCTGGAACCGGCCGGCGCGGTACCGGAAGCGGCGCTCATCAGGACTCTTACGAAGCGAACGCTAATCGGCATGGGTGCCAGGCGCAGCGTGACTTCGCCGCCTTGCCCTTCAAGCCCCGTGGTATCGGTAAAGTCGCGCCAACCACCGGGCGGGTACTCGTCCGGGTCGCGCGGGTCTTCGCCGTCCCAGTACTGCACCCGGTAGCGCGTGGCGTAGGGGACACCCCAAACGATGCGAATGGCGTTTACGGGCTGGCGCCTGCCGAGGTCGGCGATCACCCATTGCGGATGACGGGCGTCGTCCTCACCGGTATATCGATGATCGAGATAGGGGTTGCTCTTCCAAAACGAGGTTAAGTCGCCATCGACAAGCCGCGAGTAGCCGTCGTTCTCGGCCTGGTCGATGGTGTTGCCTCGACGCGGCAGACGGTAACCGTAGGAAACCGTGATCGGATCGCGCACGCGACCGTCCGAGGCCCAGTATCCCTGAGTGCGGGTCGGGTCGCTCCAACGCCCGCGAGGATTCCAATGCCAGACGGCGATGCCAAGCTCGGTACGCAGCCGGTAGCTGAGTGACCGCAGCCCCACCGAATGCATCGCGGCAAGCGTCGCCGGGCGGAAGATGGTGGCGCTATCGCCCCGGCTGTGACCGTCCACGGTGGCGCCGAGCGCTTGAGCGGGAATTATCGTGTTGACCGGACCGCTGGCGAGATCCACGTCCACGGTGACTGTGGCTGCCGGCGCCGGGTGGGGAATCCCCCACAAAAAGGCGACAAACAGCACGATCAGAACTCGTGCCGCCGAAGCATGACAGGAGATCAACGCTTGAGCGGCCGGCATTTCTGGCCGGAGCGCTCGATGAATACGCTCTAAGTCGAACGCCGATGCTTCAGGTTCAGGTTCAGGGCTGGGCCGGCTTGGCATCCTTTTTCCGCGCCAGCAGCTCCGCTAGTTGGGTGGGCGGCACGTAGCCAGGGATCATTTCGCCATCCTCCAGAATCATACTGGGCGTGCCCCGCACCCCCAATTTCTGACCCAGCTCGTACTGCGCCTGAACGGGGTTGTCACAGGTCTTGCGCTCGATGTTCTCGCCACGCTTGGCCTGGGTGATCGCTTCCCGCCGATCATCGGAGCACCAAACGGAAACCGCCTTATCGAACGAGTCGGAACCAACGCCCTCGCGCGGGAACATCAGATAGCGCATCTTGATGCCTTCCTTGTTGTAGGCGGCGATC
>JBATDL010000172.1:0-2750 GCA_049663445.1 Candidatus Competibacter sp. | reverse complement strand
CCGCCAGTTTCACGCCGGGGTCGGGAGCGCGCATGAAAGCTTCGCCCACCAGAAAGGCATGTACCCCGTTCTCGCGCAGCAGCGCCACGTCCGCCGGGGTGTGAATGCCGCTTTCGGTGACCACGGTGCGGTCCTCGGGAATGCGGGACAGCAGATCGAGCGTGGTGTCCAGCCGGGTTTCGAAAGTACGCAGGTTGCGGTTGTTGATACCGATCAGGGTCGCACCGGTGGCCAGCGCCCGTTCCAGCTCCTCGGCATCGTGGACTTCCACCAACATATCCAGACTCAGTTCCGCCGCCAGTCGCGCCAGTTGGATCAGTGCGGCATCGTCCAGCGCGGCCACGATCAGCAGGATGCAATCGGCGCCGATCAACCGCGCTTCGTAGACCTGATAGGGGTCGATGATGAAGTCCTTGCGTAGCGCCGGCAGGCCGCAAGCGGCTCGCGCTTCCTCTAGATAATCCTCGTGACCCTGAAAAAAATCGCGGTCGGTCAGCACCGACAGGCATGCCGCCCCGGCGGCGGCATAACTTTGCGCGATAGCGGCCGGTTCGAACGGATCGCGCAACAGGCCCTTGCTGGGCGAGGCGCGCTTGATCTCGGCGATGACCGCCGGGCGACCGGTCGCGATCGTCCGCCTCAACTGGTCCTGGAACGGGCGAGGAGCGGGCAGATGCTCAATCCGCCTGCTCAGTTCGCGCAGACTCAGCCGCTGCTGGCGCTCGGCGATTTCCTCGGCCTTGCGGGCCAGGATCTTTTGCAGAATGTCGGGTGTGTCGCTCATGACGCTCATGACGCCAAGGACTGCGTGCAGCGCACGAATTCATCCAGCTTGACCCGTGCCGCGCCGCTGGCCAGGGTCTCGCGGGCCAGTTCGATGCCGGTGGCGATGGAAGGCGCGAGGTTGGCTGCGTACAGTGCCGCGCCGGCGTTGAAGGCGACGATGTCGCGCGGGGTGCCCGGTTCGTTGTCCAGCGCGTTCAGCAGCATGGCTTTGGACTGTTCGGCGTTTTCGACCCTGAGCCCCCGGTTGGAGACCATGGCCAGCCCGAAATCCTCGGGGTGAATCTCGTATTCCACGATTTCGCCGTTCCTGAGTTCACCGACCTGGGTGGGCGCGCCCAGCGAAATCTCGTCCATGCCGTCCTTGCCCCAGACCACGAGGACGTGTTGCGCGCCGAGTTGCTGCATGACCCGCACCTGAATGCCGACCAGATCGGGATGGAAGACGCCCATGAGTTGGTTGGGCGCGTCGGCGGGATTGGTCAGCGGGCCGAGGATGTTGAAAATGGTGCGCACGCCCATTTCGCGGCGCACCGGCGCGACGTTCTTCATGGCCGAGTGATGATTAGGCGCGAACATGAAGCCGATGCCGGTGGCGGCGATGCAATCGGCCACCTGTTTGGCGTGCAGGTCGATACGAGCGCCCAGCGCTTCTAGCACGTCGGCGCTGCCGGATTTGGACGAGACGCTGCGATTGCCGTGTTTGGCGACCCGCGCGCCGGCGGCGGCGGCGACGAACATGGTGGCGGTGGAGATGTTAAAGGTGTGCGCGCCGTCGCCGCCGGTGCCGACGATATCGACGAAGTGTTCATGCGGTGGCGGGACGTGGACCTTGGTGGAGAGTTCGCGCATCACCGTGGCGGCGGCGGTGATTTCACCAATGGTTTCCTTCTTGATCCGCAGGCCGGTCAGGACGGCAGCGGTCATGAGCGGGGAAATCTCACCGGCCATGATCTGACGCATCAGCGAGAGCATCTCGTCGTAGAAGATCTCGCGGTGTTCGATGGTGCGTTGCAGGGCTTCCTGGGGGGTGATGGACATGTCAGGCATTCTCCGGGGCGGTTCAGTGCCGGGTCAGAAAATTGTGCAGCAGGGTGTGGCCGTGTTCGGTCAGGATCGATTCCGGGTGAAATTGCACGCCCTCGATCGGCAGGGTTTTGTGGCGCACGCCCATGATTTCGTCGATATCGCCGTCCGGGGTTTGGGTCCAGGCGGTGATGTCCAGGCAATCCGGGGCGGTGGATTTTTCGATCACCAGGGAATGATAGCGCACCACGGTGAACGGGCTGGGCAGGTCGGCGAACACGCCTTGCCCCCGGTGATGGACTTCGGAGGTCTTGCCATGCATTACTTGCCCGGCGCGGACGATGTGGCCGCCGAAGGCTTGGCCGATGCTCTGGTGGCCCAGACAGACGCCGAGGATCGGGATCTGGCCGGCGAAGCGTTCGATGGCGGCCAGCGAGACACCCGCTTCGTTGGGGGTGCAGGGGCCGGGCGAGAGTACGATACGCGCCGGGGCACATTCGGCGATCTGGTCGGGGTCGATCTGGTCGTTGCGGTAGACCCATACCTCTTCACCCAGCTCGCCGAAGTATTGCACCAGGTTGTAGGTGAAGGAGTCGTAGTTGTCGATCATGAGCAGCATGACGGGGTGAACCTCTTGGCGCGGCTAGGGAGTGCGTCCAACGAACACTCTGGATGCCCGCGTGGGAACCCGCCTTGTTCGTTGGTGTGCTGGTTGGATTGTACGGGTTCGACACGGTTCGTTGGAATGCGCATGAGGCAGGGCGGGGCAGGAGACGGGGTCGCCAGTACCGGTGGGGTTGTCTGCGGTTTTGCCTTTAGCTCGGACTGGCAATTTTTCCGAACCAAACGATAATTATGTAACTATTCTTGAGGTCTTGTGCAAGGGAGCGTCCCTTGGCCGTGTCATGCATTGCTGAGATGGCATGAGGCTGCAATGAATG
>JBATDL010000171.1:0-1552 GCA_049663445.1 Candidatus Competibacter sp. | reverse complement strand
GTCTGTGCCTTGGGGTCGCCCTGCTTGGCCCAAACCATGTACTCCTGAAAGGCGATGTTGTAATCGCCACGCCGGTAGGCGTCGGCGGCGCTGTTGGTGGCGGCGTCTGGCGCCGTGGGGCGGGAGTCGCCAAAATGCCAGACTCCCTTGTTATCCCGCCATTTCTGGATGCCGGACTCGGGCGCGGCCCCGGCCGTGCTGGTCAGGATAACCAGTAGAAACAACGCGAGCACGCGCATGACCACCTCCTTCGGGAACTATTCGGATCCTCTTGAATTTCCGTGATCGATCTCAATGTAATATTTGGAACAGCCACCAGTCCGAGCCGCCGACATCTACACTTGACCTGAAACGGTTTGCCGTCATCATTGGCTTGTTACCCCTACAATGCAACGAGGAAATCCGAATGGCCATCAACCTGCAAAAAGGCCAGCGCATCAGTCTGGAGAAAGAGGCCGGACGTGGTTTAAGCCGGGTCGTCATGGGCTTGGGCTGGGGCATGAAGCAAGTCCAGACCCGCGGTTTCCTGGGCTTCGGCGCCGGCGAACGTCAGACGGCGGTAGACTTGGACGCCTCCTGTTTGTTGTTCGACGCCAGTGGCAATCTAGTGGATACCGTATGGTTCAGACAACTAAAAAGCCGTTGCGGCTCCATTCGCCACAGTGGTGATGACCGCTCCGGCGGCGGGGAGTCCGGCTCCGAAAACGAGCGGATCACCATCGACCTGAACCAGGTGCCGGCGGCGGTGCAGGCTCTGATCTTTACCGTCAACAGTTTCAGCGGCGAGGACTTCACCGGCATTCCCAACGCGTTCTGCCGGCTGGTGGACGGGGCCAACGACGGCGAGATCGCCCGCTTCGATCTGTCGCTGGAAGGCGGCCAGCATACCGGTCTGATTATGACCAAGCTGTATCGTCACAACAATGAGTGGAAAATGCAGGCCATCGGCGAACAGGCCAACGGCCGGACCTTCCACGACCTGTTGCCGGCGCTTCACCCCTATCTGTAAAACCCGCTGGGGGACCCCGTCATGGATTTGCAGCCCGGCCAGAACTTTTCCCTCACCCAACAAAGCCCGGCGGTGGCCGCAGTCGAGATCGCGCTTGACTGGCAGCCAGCTAACACTCCGCTGGCCATCGATTCCAGCGCCTTCGCGCTGACCGCGCAGGGCAAGGTGCGCGGCGACGGCGATTTTATCTTCTACAACCAGACGACGCTGGCCGGCGGCGGCGTTCAGCGTGCCGGCGACGGTCGGACCTTTACCGTCAACTTTGCCGCGCTGCCGGCGGCCATCGAACGGATCGTCATCGCCCTGACCATCGACCAGGGCCAACGGCGTGGACAATCGTTCGGTCAGTTGAACCAGGTGCGGGCGGAAATCCGCGCCGCCGGCAACAAAACACCGCTGGCGGTCTTTCCGCTGACCACCAAAATGATGCCGGAAACCGCGCTCATCGTTGGCGAGTTGTACCGGCGTGGTAGCGAATGGAAGTTCCGCGCGGTGGGCCAGGGCTTCGTCGGTGGGCTAGGGCCGCTGGCCCAGCAGTATGGC
>JBATDL010000170.1:0-4433 GCA_049663445.1 Candidatus Competibacter sp. | reverse complement strand
ATCCACCACTACGGTCGTACCCAAACCTTTCCGGCTCATTTCCAGCAGGGCGTCTTTTAGCAGATCATCGGGCGCGCTGCGCGGCATCTGCGCGCCGGTGTGCATCACGTCGTCGGTGAGCAGCAGCAGGCGGCGGCCCAACCGGCCACCGGGGTGGGAACGGGCGAAGTCTTCGGCGGTGAAGCCGCGCGCTTCCAGCAGCGCCACCGCCAAGGCGTCGCCCATGGCCAGCGTGGCGGTAGTGCTGGAGGTCGGCGCCAAGCCGAGCGGGCAGGCTTCCTGGAGAACGCTGACGTCGATATGCACATCCGCATTGTTCGCCAGGGTCGAAGCAGGATTGCCGGTCAGGGTGATCAGCGGCACACCCAGCCGCTTGAGCAGCGGCAGCAGGGTCAGAATTTCGTCGGTTTCCCCGGAATTGGACAGCGCCAGTACCACATCCTGAGCGGTGATCATGCCCATGTCGCCATGGCTGGCTTCGGCCGGGTGGACAAAAAATGCCGGGCTGCCGGTGCTGGCCAGCGTCGCCGCGATTTTACCGCCAATGTGACCGGACTTACCGATGCCGAGCACCACAATACGGCCTGGGCAATGGAGCATGAGATCGCAGGCGCGGACGAAGCGGTCGTCAATGCGGGCGGTCAGTTGGGAAACGGCCTGGGCCTCGATGGTCAAGACTTGGCTGGCCAGACGCTTTAATTGGTCGGGGTGCATGTTCGGTCGAAGTCAGGTTCAGTTGTCGAATCATCCCTGCAAAGAGCGCCTGCTTCCTTTCTCGGTTTTTGAAAACCCTGCAAAAAAATCAGGGGCGACCGTAGCCGCCCCTGGCATGCTCAACCAGCAGCGCTGCCCGAAAAAGCAACGCCGCCCGTTCTCGGCCGTTTACGGCTTGTATTCTCCTTCCAGGAGCTTGGCGTGCGCCGCCGCCAGCCGGGCAATCGGCACCCGGGGCGACGAGCAGGACACGTAAGTCAGATTGGCGTAATGGCAGAAGCGCATCGAAGCCGGATGACCGCCCTGCTCACCGCAGATACCGACCTTGAGACCATCGCGGGTCTTCCGGCCGTTTTCGACCGCAAACTGCATGAGCTGGCCAACGCCCGCCGTGTCCAGCGCCTCAAACGGATTGTCCTTGAGAATCCCGGCGGAGTTGTAGAACGGCAGGAATTTGTTCTCGGCGTCCTCGCGGGAGAACGAGAAGGTGGCCTGGGTCAGGTCGTTGGTGCCAAAGGAGAAAAACTCGGCGACATCGGCGATCTCGCCGGCGCGCAGGCAGGCCCGCACCACTTCCATCATGGTGCCAAACTCGAAATGCACCTTGACCGCGTATTTGGCCTCAACCTGAGGCAATACCTCGTCGACCAGCGCCTTCACCCGCTTCAACTCTTCCACGGTGCATACCTGCGGCACCATGATTTCGGGATGGACATTCACCTTATCCTGAATGCATTCCGCCGCCGCTTCCAGAATGGCGCGGATCTGCATCTTGTAAATCTCGGGATAGGTCAGGCCCAGGCGGACGCCGCGATGACCCAGCATCGGGTTGATTTCGTGCAGGGCGCGCGCCTTCTGCAGGATTTCCTCCTTCTTGGCCAGCACGTCAGCAACCATGTGGCTGTCGTTGAGAATACCGAGTTGCTCGACGGCCTTCGGGTTGACCTGGCCGAGAATCTGGCTGATCGCCTCCAGACCCTGCGCGGTTTGGCGCAGATGGCGCAGATGTTCGATGTCGTCGATCAGGGTCTGCTCGGAGGGCAGGAACTCGTGGATCGGCGGATCCAACAGGCGCACGGTGACCGAACGCGGCGCCATCACCCGGAAAATTTCCTTGAAGTCGCTGCGCTGCATCGGCAGCAGCTTGGCCAGGGCGGCTTCGCGGTCCTCGGTGGTCTCGGCCAGGATCATCTCCAGGACGAGCGGCAACCGTTCCTTGGCGTTGAACATCCGCTCGGTGCGGCACAGGCCAATGCCCATCGCGCCGTAGTTGGAAGCACGCTGAGCAGCCTCCGGGGTATCTGCATTCGCCATCACCTTGAGGGTGGCAATCTCGTCAGCCCAGCTCAGCAAGGTGCGTAGTTCCGGGGTAAACTCCGGCTCGACGGTGGGAATGGCGCCCAGATAGACTGCGCCGGTGCCACCGTCAATGGTGACCACGTCGCCCTCATGCAGTACCTTGTCGCCGATGATGGCCTGGCGCTGATGCACATTGACCAGGATGTCTTCCGCGCCGACCACACAGGGCTTGCCCATGCCGCGCGCCACAACCGCCGCATGGGAGGTTTTGCCACCGCGACTGGTCAGGATGCCCACTGCGGCGAAGAAGCCATGGATGTCTTCCGGCTTGGTTTCTTCCCGCACCAGAATGATTTTCTCGTTGGCGCCGCGTCCGCGTTTTACCGCAGTGTCGGCATCGAACACGATCTTGCCCGATGAGGCACCGGGAGACGCGCCCATCCCGACCGCCGCCGGCGCAACTTTATAATTGGGATCGAGCTGCGGGAACATCATCTGTTCGAGCGACTCAGGGTCGATCCGCAGCAACGCCTTTTCGCGGGTGATCAGTCCTTCCTTGGCCATTTCTACCGAGCTGCGCACCATGCCCTGGGCGTTCATCTTGCCATTACGGGTTTGCAGGCAGTACAGCACACCCTTCTCGATGGTGTACTCGTAGTCCTGCACTTCGTGGTAGTGGCCTTCCAGTTTGTCGCGCAGTTCCACCAGTTGCCGGTACAGATCCGGCATCTCGTTCTTCATCTCCGCCACCGGCTTCGGGGTGCGGATACCGGCCACCACATCCTCACCCTGGGCATTGACCAGGTACTCGCCGTACATGACGTTTTCGCCGGTGCCGGGATCGCGGGTGAAACCCACGCCGGTCGAACAATCGTTGCCCATGTTGCCAAACACCATGGTCACGACATTGACCGCAGTGCCGCTAGCCTGCTCCGGAGTGATCTTGAACTCGCGGCGGTAATCGACGGCGCGCTGACCCATCCACGAGCCGAATACCGCCTTGACCGCCAGTTCCAGCTGCTCATAGGGGTCTTGCGGGAACGGCCGTCCGGTCTGCTCCTTGACGACTTGCAGGAACAACTGGCCGATGTCGTGCAGATCTTCGGCGCTTAGGGCCACATCTATCTTCACCCCGGCGCGGCGCTTGATCGCCTCGAAGTGTTCGTCGAAGAAATGGTCATCCACGCCCAGCGCGATTTTACCGAACAACTGGATGAAGCGACGATAGGCGTCATGGGCGAAGCGCACATTGCCGGTCAGTTTGATCAACCCGGCCAGGGTGGTTTCATTCAGACCCAGGTTCAGAATGGTATCCATCATGCCCGGCATGGACATGGAGGAGCCAGAGCGCACCGACACCAGCAACGGATTGCCGGCGCCGCCAAACTGCTTGCCGGTTTCCTGTTCCAGCCAAGTCATGTGCTCGCGCATACTGTCCATCAACCCCTCGGGCAGACGGTTGTTGGCGATGAAATCCAGACAGGCTTCAGTGGTGATCACAAAACCCGGCGGCACCCGCAGGCCGATCTGCGTCATCTCGCAGAGGTTGGCGCCCTTGCCGCCCAGCAGCATCTTATTTTTGCCATCGCCTTCGGTGTATTTGTAAATGTACTTCTTCGCCATGATCCTACCTTTAGATGTGGTTGAGAGAGTGTCGGACCCATCCGACTTCGCAACAGCATAGACTATCCCGCACCGTCTTGAACGGTCCACCAGACTGCTTTCTGTCGCCGAAATTACGCGCGCGGAAACGTGCGGAAAAAAGTGTAGCCAGTGAGGGAATACGTTTGCCGATCGATCAACCGGCCTGTATCGCTCTCAAAGATAACCATATAGCTCGGAAATTGCCAAGAACATCTGGGGCGGCGGCGACTCGGAGTCGATAGCGGTCATTTGACTTGCCGGCAGCTTGGCCGGAAGATAGTAACCTTTTTATCTATCCACCCCAACCATTATTTCCAAGCTTAACAAAAGGATATTTGCAATCATCACCCGCTCAGACACCGCTTCGTTCTGCGGCGACCCTCTGGTGACCGTGCACCGCCTGTCGTTCAGCCGCGGCGAGCATCGCATCTTTCGAGAGGTGGATCTGGCCATCCCGCGCGGTAAGGTCACCGCCATCATGGGGCCGAGCGGCACCGGCAAAACCACCTTGCTGCGCTTGATCGGCGGCCAGATTCGCCCCGATGCCGGTCGCATCGAGGTCGACGGCATCTGTGTCCACGAACTCGGCCGCAAGGATCTGTACCAACTACGCAAGCGCATGGGTGTACTGTTTCAGAGTGGCGCGCTGTTCACCGACCTGAGCGTATTCGATAATGTCGCCTTCCCGCTGCGCGAGCACACCCGCCTGCCGGAGCCCCTGATCCGAACCCTGGTGCTGATGAAGCTGGAAGCGGTCGGCCTGCGCGGCGCCCACG
>JBATDL010000169.1:0-2159 GCA_049663445.1 Candidatus Competibacter sp. | reverse complement strand
GCGCAAACCCAGGAAGAGCAGGGGGGTGAAGTCCTCCGCGTCCACGCCGCTGCAGCGGCATGGTTTTGCCAAGCCCACCGCGCCAGTGGTGCGCGAGGTGGCCTTGCCCGAAACCATCAGTGTCATCGATCTGGCCCAGAAGATGTCGGTCAAAGCCACAGAAGTTATCAAGACGCTGCTGAAGATGGGGATGATGGTCACCATCAACCAGATGATCGACCAGGAAACCGCCGCGCTGGCTGTCGAGGAGATGGGGCATACCTACAAGCTGCTTAACGAAAACGCGCTGGAAGAAGAACTGACTGCCGAGACCGGCGGCGAGGCGATGCCGCGCCCGCCGGTAGTTACTATCATGGGTCATGTGGATCACGGCAAGACATCGCTGCTCGATTATATTCGTCGGACCCGGGTCGCGGCCGGCGAGGCGGGTGGTATCACCCAGCACATCGGCGCGTACCATGTGCGTACTCCAAAAGGTGTGGTCACCTTTCTCGACACACCGGGTCACGCCGCGTTTACCGCCATGCGCGCGCGGGGTGCCAAAGCCACCGATGTCGTGGTGCTGGTGGTGGCGGCCGACGACGGCGTGATGCCACAAACGGTTGAAGCCATTCAACATGCCCGCGCCGCTGGGGTGCCGATCGTGGTGGCGGTCAATAAGATGGACAAGTCCGGCGCCGATCCGGAACGGGTCAAGAGCGAGTTGTCGGTGCAGGGTGTCATCTCCGAGGAATGGGGCGGCGATACTCTGTTTACCTATGTGTCCGCCAAGAGCGGCGCGGGCGTGGACGAGTTGCTCGACCGGATTCTGGTACAGGCCGAAGTGCTGGAACTGCACGCGCCAGTGGATGGTTTGGCCAAGGGCATGGTGATCGAATCTCGGCTGGACAAGGGCCGTGGCCCGGTGGCGACTGTGCTGGTGCAGAGCGGCACCCTGCGCAAGGGCGATGTGATCCTGAGCGGCCTTGAGTTCGGCCGGGTGCGCGCCATGCTCAACGAGACCGGGCAGAGCACGAGCGAGGCTGGCCCCTCGATTCCGGTGGAAGTGCTCGGTCTGTCCGGTACCCCCAAGGCAGGCGATGATGTCATCGCGGTCGCCGACGAGCGCAAGGCCCGCGAAATCGCTCTGTTCCGCCAAGGCAAGGCTCGCGAGGAACAGACCCGCAAGCCGGTCATGGATATCGACGGCATTTCCCGGCAATTCGAAGCCGGGGAAATCAATATGCTTAATGTGGTGCTGAAGGCCGATGTGCAGGGTTCCGCCGAGGCCATCGTGGACGCGCTGACCCGATTGTCGACCGCCGAAGTGCAGGTCAAAATCATCGCCAGCGGCGTCGGCGGCATCAACGAATCCGACATCAACCTGGCCAAGACCTCCAAGGCTATCATCATCGGCTTTAACGTCCGCGCCGACAGCGTCGCCAAGCGGCTGGCTGAGGAAGAGGGGCTGAAGCTGCATTATTACAGCATCATCTACGAACTGATCGACGACGTAAAACGTGCGATGGTCGGCATGCTCAAGCCAGCCTTCAAGGAGGAGATCGTCGGCTTGGCCGAGGTGCGCGATGTGTTCCGTTCGCCCAAGTTCGGCGTGGTGGCCGGTTGCATGGTGGTGGATGGTATGGTGCGTCGCAACAATCCGATTCGGGTGCTGCGCAACAATGTGGTGATTTTTGAAGGCGTGCTGGATTCGCTGCGGCGCTTCAAGGACGATGTCAGCGAAGTGCGTGCCGGTACGGAATGCGGCGTGGGCGTGCGCAACTATAACGACATCCGCCAGGGCGACCATATCGAAGTCTTCGAGCGGGTGCAGGTGGAGCGCACCTTGTAGCGGACGCTGCAGAGAGAATCGAGCGATGATGAAACCCTCCTCCCGTACCCGTCGGGTGGGTGAGCAGATCCGCCGGGAACTGGCAGATCTGATCCGCGCCGAATTGCGCGATCCACAGTTGGCCCTAGTGTCGATGACCAGTGTCGAGGTCAGCCGTGACTTGGCGTACGCCCGAATTTACGTCACCTCGATGGGCGAGCCGGCTGAGCGGGCCGAGCGGGTCGCCGAACTCAACCGTGCCGCGCCGCTCCTGCGCCGCGAGCTGGGCCGGCGCATGCACATCCGTATCGTGCCAAAGTTGGAATTCCGCTACGACGAGGTGGTGGAG
>JBATDL010000168.1:0-3270 GCA_049663445.1 Candidatus Competibacter sp. | reverse complement strand
AATGCCCTGGGGCTGATGGTGGGCGACAAAGTAACGGTTATTACCCCGCAAGCCAACGTGACACCGGCCGGAGTGTTGCCCCGGCTCAAGCGTTTCGATGTAGTGGGGATCTTCAAGGCAGGCATGTACGAGTACGACCGTGGGTTGGCGTTGGTGCATGTCGCAGATGCCGGCAAGTTATTCCAGTATCCGGATGGAGCGGTCAACGGCGTGCGGCTGAAGCTGCGCGATCTGTTCCAGGCGCCGCGCTTGGCCCGCCAGATCGCCGATCACTTGCCGGATGGTTATCTGGCCCGCGACTGGACCCAGGATCACGCCAGTTTTTTCCGGGCGGTGCAGATCGAAAAAACTGCGATGTTCGTGATCCTGACCCTGATCGTGGCGGTGGCGGCTTTCAATATTGTGTCTGCTTTAGTGATGGTGGTGACCGATAAACAGGCCGATATCGCCATCTTGCGCACACTGGGCGCAACGCCGCTCAACATCATGGGCATCTTCATCGTGCAAGGCATTACCATCGGTCTGGTCGGCACCCTGCTGGGTTTGGCCGGTGGAGTGGCACTGGCGACCCATGTTGATGTGGTAGTGCCATTGATCGAACGGACGTTCGGCGTCAAATTTCTGGCCCCGGACGTGTATCTGATCAGCGATTTACCCTCGCAGGTCCAATGGGGCGATGTCACGACCATCGGTTTGGTAGCGTTCGGATTGGCAACGTTGGCGACACTATATCCCGCTTGGCGCGCAGCACGGACCCAGCCGGCGGAGGCGCTGCGTTATGAATAAGGTCGAGGCGGTAGGCGCGGTGGACGAGGGAACGATGGTGTTGGAATGCCGCCAGCTGGCCAAGGCATTCCGGCAGGGCAGCGAGCGGCTGGAGGTGTTGCGGGAGGTTAACTTTCAGATCCGGCGCGGCGAACGGCTAGCCATCGTCGGCAGTTCCGGGTCGGGTAAGAGCACGTTGTTGCACCTGCTGGGTGGTCTGGATACGCCGACTGCGGGTTCGGTGTGGGTGGCGGGGCGAGAATTGAGCCGACTGGGCGATGCCAACCGGGGGCGGTTGCGCAATCGTTGGTTGGGATTCGTCTATCAATTTCACCATCTACTGTCGGAGTTCACGGCCTTGGAGAATGTGGCGATGCCTTTGCTGATCCGTGGTGAAACGTCAGTCGAGGCGGCGAAGCAGGCGGCGGCGTTGTTGGAACGGGTCGGGCTGGGTCGACGATTGCGGCACAAGCCGGGCGAGCTGTCGGGCGGCGAGCGCCAGCGGGCGGCGGTGGCGCGGGCCTTGATTACCGAACCGGCCTGCGTGCTGGCCGACGAACCGACCGGTAATCTCGACCGGCATAGCGCCGAACAGGTATTCGAACTGATGCTCGAACTGAACCGCGATCTCGGCACCAGTTTCGTGGTGGTCACTCACGATCCAGTATTGGCAACTCGTATGGATGCAGTGTTGCGGTTGACGGATGGAGTGTTGGCGCGAGAGTGCTGAGACGACGGTGATCGCCCATGCGCCTGGGAGCCGTCGCTTTTTTGCTGGGGATTCTGGTCTTGCAGGCGCTGCCGGAACTACCGGCTCGCGCTTGGACCCTGGGATTGCCCGGTGTGCTGGCGGTGCTGGCGTTCATACCTCGCTGGCGGTTGCCAGCCTGGGCGGTGGCCGGGTTCCTATGGGCGTTGTGGTTGGCGCCGCCGTTGCCCACCCTGTTGCCGGCGAAACTGGAAGGCGTCGATATGTGGGTGGAGGGTTGGATCGCCACTATCCCCGACCACGAGAGACGCAGCACCCGGTTCGAGTTCGTAGTCGGTCGGGCGCTGGCGCAAGGCGAAGAGTCCGCTGCCCTCATCGGCCAACGCTTGCGGTTATCGTGGTGGAGCGACTCTACCGGTATCAAAAATGAAGCGAAAGTAGTTCCTTCCTTACGGGTTGGCGACCGTTGGGGCTTCGCGGTACGGCTAAAAAGGCCGCATGGCTTGCTCAATCCAGGCGGTTTCGACTATGAGCGCTGGCTGTACGCCAGAGGCATCGTCGCTACCGGCAGCGTCCGTTCCCATCCGACGCCTCATTTGCTGGCCGAGGCTGAACGCTATCCCTTGGATCGATACCGCCAGCGGGTGGCCGATACTTTTGCGCGGATGCTTCCCGGCAACCCGCAAGCCGGAATATTGACCGCGCTGGCGGTGGGCGAGCGGGGCGGCATTACGTCCCAGCAATGGGAGGTGTTCAACCGCACCGGTGTTGGCCATCTGATGTCCATTTCCGGCTCGCATATCGGCTTGGTCGCCGGCATGGTGTTCGCGCTGGTCTGGGGATTTTGGAGCCGAATTCCGGCGCTGGCCCTGCGCTGGCCAGCCACGCGGGCGGCGGCGCTAGCCGCCTTGGTCGGAGCGGGTGGTTACGCACTATTGTCCGGCTTGTCGGTGCCGGCGCAGCGCTCTTTCCTTATGCTGGCGGTAGCGATGGCCGCGTTGATCTTCCTGCGGGCCGCCGCGCCCGGTCGCATCCTGGCCTTGGCGCTGTTGGTGGTGTTGGTCACCGATCCGGGAGCGTCGCTGCGGGTGGGGTTCTGGCTGTCGTTCGGCGCGGTGGCGGCGATTCTCTATAGCGTCGGCGGGCGCTGGCGTGAGCACCGGCCGTTCGGCCAGACGATCCACTTGCAGTTGAGCATCACCTTGGCGCTGTTGCCGCTGTTGCTGCTGTTTTTCCAGCGATTCCCGCTACTTTCACCACTGGCCAACCTGATCGCCATTCCCTGGGTGGGTTGCACGGTGCTGCCGTTGACTTTGCTGGCGGTCCTGGCAGGCTGGATCGGTCCCGTTGTGCAGGTACCGTTGCTGGAAGGCGCGGCGCTGACCCTGGAGGGGCTTTGGCAGATTTTGCTCTGGCTGGACCGGTGGCCGGGCATAGTGTGGTACAGGCCGGAGTCACCGCTGTGGGTACTGGCGTTTGCCCTGCCGGGCGTGGCGCTGCTGCTGGGGCCTCGTGGTCTACCGGATCGCTGGCTGGGCCTGCCGCTGTGTCTGCCCTTGTTGTGGCCGCCCGTTGCCACTCCGCCACCGGGCGGGATCTGGTTCACCCTGTTGGATGTAGGGTCGGGGCTGGCTACGGTGGTGCGGACCCAAAATCATGTGTTGGTTTACGATACCGGGCCGCGATTGGGAGAGACGCTGGATGCCGGCCGGGCCGTGATCGCGCCCTTTTTGCGCCAGCAAGGCGTGGTCAAGCTGGATATGCTGATCGTCAGCCACGCCGACAAACAGCATGCC
>JBATDL010000167.1:0-1743 GCA_049663445.1 Candidatus Competibacter sp. | reverse complement strand
GCACAACCCTCATCGCCACCCGCAGCGCTGGTTACAACCAGATCGATCTGGCGGCGGCGACCCGGTACGGCGTCACGGTGGCACGAGTACCGGCCTATTCGCCCAACGCGGTGTCGGAATTCACGCTGGCCCTGATCCTGACTCTGGGGCGCAAGACGCACAAGGCCTACAACCGCAGCCGCGAGTTCAACTTTGAGATCGCCGGGCTGGAAGGTTTCGAGCTGCGCGACAAGACGGTCGGGGTGTTCGGCACCGGCAAGATCGGCCAGATGGTGGTTCGAAACCTCAGCGGCTTCGGCTGCCGCATCCTGGCTTACGACAAGTTTCCCAGCGAAGCCGTCACGCAGTGGGCGACCTACGTGGACGGCCCCACCTTCGCTCGCGAATCGGACATTATCACTCTGCACTGCCCGCTGACCCCTGATACCCATCACATTCTCAACGAGCAAACCCTGCCCTATCTCAAGGATGGCGTGTTTATCGTCAACACCAGCCGGGGCGCGCTGCTCGATACCGACAAGGTGATCCGCTTCCTCAAGAGCGGCAAGATCGGCTATCTGGCCATCGACGTGTACGAGGAGGAAGCCGATTATTTCTACAGCGACCTGTCCGACAAAGTGCCGACCAACGACGAACTGGCGCGGCTGCTGACCTTCCCCAACGTGCTCGTCACCTCGCACATGGCTTTTCTCACCGATCATGCGCTTCGCAACATCGCCGAAACCACCCTGGGCAACTTCGCCGAGTTCGAACGCACCGGGCAGTGCACCCATGCGGTCAGCGAGTGAAACCAGTTCATGGCCATCCTGACCGGTGCGGCAAGTTGTTTTATTTTAAATAATTTTTTCACAACCTCCGAGTGAATTTCGAGCCGCGCGCGAGATTGTGGAGTTTGGTCGGGATGTTCAAGGATGAGGATACGGTGGCCGCACCGCCCTTCGTCGCCGTGCCCTTTCGCTGACTGTGCCGTGGGGCTGACCCGCGAAGCTGAAACAAACCGTTACAAAAATCCCGCTCCGGCAAAACGCCGGTTACACGACGGAGGTTTAATAGCTCCCGAAGCAACCCATATCGTAATTCGTACAAGAGGAGTTCGAACATGAAAACGCTACGCAAACGCTTACTGATCGTCGCCACGGTCGCGGGACTCGGTCTGACCACCGCCGCTTTTGCCGGTCCTTGGGGCGGCCATGGCCCGATGATGGGCGGTGGGTCCGGCGATTGCCAGATGGGCGGAGGCCCGCGTGGAGGTGGTTTTGGTCAACGCTATGCCATGATGCAGCAGTACCACGCCGAACGGATGGAGCTGCTGGCGGCGCGGCTCAAGCTAAAACCGGAGCAGGAGGGTGCCTGGAAAGCCTTTCTCGGTGCCCAGGATGCGCGCCGCGCCGCCATGATCAAGAACCGACAGGAGATGCGAGACCGGGAAACCACCGCGATGGCTCAGTTCGAGGAGCGGGTGCAGAGCATGGAACAGCGGCTGGCCGGCATGAAGGCCATGAGCAAGGCCGCCGGCGATCTGTATGCGGTCCTCGACCCCGACCAGAAGCAGGTCATGGACAAATTCTTCACCGAGCGGCCGATGTGGCGCGGGCGTGGGCAAGGGCGCGGACAGGGACCAGCGGCGATGTCGGGTCAACCGGCGGCGATGCCGGGACAACCGATGGACGCGCCGGCCGGGCAAGCGGCTGACAGTGACGACGACGAATAGCAAATCCCTTATCTCATTAACGAGTTGTGAGG
>JBATDL010000166.1:0-4369 GCA_049663445.1 Candidatus Competibacter sp. | reverse complement strand
GGGCGTGAGTCGGGACGAGCGGGAGGCAGCCAACTGGTACCAGCAGGCGGCTCGGCAGGGTCATCCCGAAGCTTTGTTCGAACTGGGGAATGCCTACGCCAGCGGTCGCGGGGTATCGCGCAACGATAAGGAGGCGGTACGCTGGTATCGGCAGGCTGCCGACCAGGGGAATTCGGAGGCCCAATTTGCTTTGGGAGCGATGTATGCCAGCGGTCGCGGCGTGCTTGGCAGCGACCAGGATGCCGTGCTTTGGTATCGCAAGGCCGCCGAACAGGGCCATACCGAGGCCCAGTACAATCTGGCTACGCGCTATTTGAACGGTCGGGGTATGCCGTCCTCCGCGACGGATGCATTCAAGTGGTTCCGCAAGGCGGCCGAGCAGGGCTTGGGGCTGGCGCAGCAGGAGCTGGGGCGGATGTACGCCGACGGTCAGGGCACCTCCCGCAACGACGCCGAAGCGGTGAAGTGGTACCGGTTGGCCGCCGACCAGAACCTGCCGCTGGCGCAGTACTATCTGGGGCGCATGTACGCCGCAGGTCGTGGGCTGCCGCGCGACGAGCGCGCGGCGCTGCTCTGGTTCCGCCGTGCCGCCGACCAGAACCTGCCGCTGGCGCAACTGGAATTGGCCGATAATTACCTGAGTGGTCGCGGGTTGGTGCTGGATGAAGCCAAGGGCGTACAGTTGTTGGAACAAGCAGCCAAGGGCGGCAATCCCCAAGCCCAGATGCGACTGGCCGGGCGTTATCTCGACGGCCGCGGCGTGCGGCGCGACGAGCGGCTTGGCATAGACTGGCTACGCAAGGCGGCCGATCAGGGGCATACCGAAGCCCAGCGGCGACTGGGGCGGATCTACGCCGAGGGCGGAGTGGTCGAACGCAACGAAACGCAGGCGGTGGCCTGGTACCGCAAGGCAGCCGAAGAAGGTGATGCCGCCAGCCAAGCCCGGCTGGCCGAAATGTATGCCCGCGGCGTCGGTGTGTCGCAGGACGACCGACAGGCGCTGCAATGGTTTCGCAAGGCAGCCGAGCAAGGCGATGCCACAGCGAGATTCAACCTCGGGGTACTGTACGCCACAGGCCAGGGGACTCCACGCGACGAAGCACAAGCCGCAGCCTGGTACCGCAAAGCGGCCGAGCAGGGCTTTGCGGCGGCGGAACTGAATCTGGGCTTGCTGTATGCGGGAGGCCGGGGGGTGCCGCACGACGACGCACAAGCCGTGACCTGGTACCGCAAGGCTGCGACGCAGGAACTGCCTCTTGCACAATTGCTGCTTGGTTTGGCCTACGCAACCGGGCGTGGAGTACCCCACGACGACTCACAGGCACTTAGTTGGTTCGAGCAGGCCGCCAACAGTGGGCTGCCGCTGGCCCAGTACGGCTTGGGAATGATGTACAACGATGGCCGGGGGACTGGACGGGATGGGGTCAAGGCCCATCTGTGGCTGGATCTGGCGGTTTCCGCCGGCTATGTGGGTGCGGCCCGGCCGCTGGACTCCATTGCTCGCCAGTTGAACGAAAGAGAACTGGCGCGCGCCAAGCAGATGGCTAGCGACTGGCGGCAGGCCAACGCCCGGAGTTCTCGACGAAACTGAGCATTGCTCGTCATTGCTCGTCTGGGAAAGGCGCTCAATGACTTTTACGGTTGGGATCGAGCATGTGTTGCCCCAGATCCTTGACGAAATCTTCCAGCCGCGACGATTCGGCATGCAGATGTTCGTTCATATGGCGCAGGGCGGTCGCCAACCGGTAGGTGCGGGATAACAGTTGTTCCAGGTTGGTGGACTGCCATAGTTTGTCCGGGTTGACTTCAGGGCCACCCTCGCCGAGCATCACCGCGCACCACTCGGGAATGCGGTACATCAGCATCGATTCCCGGTCGTTGGCCAGACAGAGCGTGACGCCGACATTGTGCTTGCGCAGTACCGTCAGGACTTCATCGAGGCAGCGCTGCATTTCCTCGCTGGGCCGCTCGTTGGTATGCAGAACTTCACCCTCGCTCAAAACATCCCGTTTTTCGTCTACCCTGCTCATTTGGATCGCCTCCTGTCGTCGGGGCCGCGCATGGATTCAAAGCGATGATCGGTTCTCCATGAGGTTCAAGATCATACGGTAATTCACCGCAGGCTGCCAGTGTGGACGAAGCCGGCGAGGTCGCGCCATGGCCGCACCGGAGCACGCACTGGAGAGCCATGGTAGGCGCTCTGTCGAGCGTGAGGATGGCGCGGATACGGATCGGCTTGTCCCGATTTGAGTGTCCAGAAAATCAGGTCCGACGCATTTTTCCTCGTTTGCCGACAACACAAAAGCTTTATCATGATGCCCCTGCAACAGCAGGGATGGCGCCAAATGCCGAATTATTTTTCAATGGTCGTTGGGTAGGGCGATTGGTCGATTGACGGGATGAGACCGCCCACCGGGCACGCGGACGAGCATTTGGCGGATCCGCCATAAGAAATGCAATCAAAAGGTCATTATGTCTCTCAAATGCGGTATTGTCGGTTTGCCGAACGTCGGCAAATCCACGCTGTTCAACGCGCTCACCAAGGCGGGTATCCAGGCCGAGAACTATCCGTTCTGCACCATCGACCCCAATGTCGGAGTGGTGCCGGTACCTGATCTGCGGCTGGATGCCCTGGCTGCTATCGCGAAATCGCAGAAGATCCTACCGGCCACGGTCGAGTTCGTCGATATCGCCGGATTAGTGGCTGGCGCCTCTAAGGGTGAGGGGTTGGGCAACCAGTTTCTGGCCCACATCCGCGAGACCGACGCGATCGCCCAAGTGGTGCGCTGCTTCGCAAACGACGACGTGATTCATGTGTCCGGACGGGTCGATCCACGCGAAGATATCGAGACCATCAACACGGAACTGGCGTTGGCCGACTTGGCGGCGGTGGAAAAAGCGTTGCTGCGCGCCGAAAAGGCGGCCAAGGCCGGAGGGCGGGAGACATTGGAACGTAAGGCGCTGCTGGAGCGGGTGCAAGCCCATCTGGATACGGGCGCGCCGCTGCGGACCTTGGCACTGGCCGCAACGGAACGCGAGCAACTGCGGGAGTTGTTTCTGCTGACCGCCAAGCCGGTGCTGTACATCGCCAACATCGCCGAAGACGGCTTCGCCGACAACCCGTTGCTGGACCAGGTCAGGGGTATCGCGGAGCGGGAAGGGGCCGAGGTGGTGCCGGTGTGCGCGGCGATCGAAGCGGAGCTGGCGGAGCTGGACGAGGTCGACAAGGCCGAGTTTCTAGCCGACTACGGCCTGTCCGAGCCGGGTCTGGATCGGGTGATCCATGCCGCCTACAAGCTGCTGGGACTGGAAACCTACTTTACCGCCGGCCCCAAGGAAGTACGGGCTTGGACCGTCCGAGCCGGCGCCACCGCACCGCAGGCAGCCGGCGTGATTCACAGCGACTTCGAGCACGGTTTCATCCGTGCCGAGGTGATCGCCTATGCCGACTATATCGCCTTCAGGGGCGAATCCGGCGCCCGGGAGGCGGGCAAGTGGCGGTTGGAGGGCAAGGATTACATCGTCCAGGAAGGCGACGTCATGCACTTCCGCTTCAACGTGTAAGCGGCGGGCGCGGGGTTCACCCGCCCAGCCTCCGTACCTGCTGGAAAAATACCGCCATGGATTGCCAACGATACTCCGGTTGTACGGCTCCACAGTCTATAGCCGCCATGTGGAAACCGGTATCCTCTCAACTGGCGTAACCGCATCGTGTGGGTTATGCGACGCGGCCCGCCCTTCAAACGATGGTCAATTTCACCAACATAAACACCGCCACCGCCACGATCATGCCGGCGAACAGCTTTTGCAGGGTTGGGCCGGCGATGCATTTACCCACCGCGATACCCACCGCCATGCCGGCCAGGCCGCCCAGCACGAAGCCGACCGTGATCCCGATATCCAACCGGTGACCGGCGATGATATGGGACAGCAAGCCGATGGCGCTGATGATGGCGATCACCCACAGCGAGGTGGCGACCGCCCGCCGTATCGGCAGCGAGGCGATCAGCACCAACGCCGGCACGATCAGAAAGCCGCCACCCACGCCGAACAGTCCGGACAGCAAGCCGGTCGTGGAGCCGGTCGCCGCCAATCGCACCGCGCAGCGTGAGGTGAATTGCAACTGACCACCGGGGTCGTAGCGGCAGGCGGGTCCGGCCGTATCGTCGTTCGGATCGGGACCCACGCGAACGATGCGGGTTTCCTCCGGCCGGCGACTGGCCTGCTGCCACATGCGGAACGCCACCGCCAGCATCAGCAGGGCAAAACCGGTCAGCAGCACCGCCTCGGGAAATCGTGGGCTCAGCCAGGCGCCCAGCGGCGCGCCGGCGATGCCGGACAGGCCGAAGATCAGCGCGGTGCGTGGTTC
>JBATDL010000165.1:0-5123 GCA_049663445.1 Candidatus Competibacter sp. | reverse complement strand
TCCTACGGCGGCGCCGGTGCGGGGAGTACCCCCATGCACCACGGCCACGGCGGGAAGAAGGATGAGATGGACAGTGACACGGAGCGATTCTTTCGCGCCATCGACCGGGCGGTGCTTGAGCACCATTCACGGCCATCCGGCCTACCGTTGCTCCTGGCGGCGTTGCCGGAACATCACGCTCTGTTCCATCAGCTCAGCCACAACCCGTTTCTCATGGCGGAGGGACTGATGATCAATCCCGATGTGCTGCCGATGGATGAACTTCGCGAACGCGCCTGGCAGGTGGTCGCGCCACAATATGAGGCGCAACAAGCGGCATGGGCCGATGAGTTTCATGCGGCAAAGTCCCATGAGCTCGGCAGTGACGACCTCGCGCAGGTCGCGCAGGCCGCAGCCGCCGGGCGGGTGGCGACGTTGCTGATCGACGCCGACCGCGAGATCGCGGGCCGACTCGATGTCGCAACCGGTCAGGTCGAAAGCGCTGATTTGAGTGATCCACAAGTCGATGACCTGCTCGATGATCTCGGCGAACAGGTCGAGAAGAGGGGCGGCCGGGTGGTCGTGATGCCGACGGCGCAGATGCCGAGCCAGACGGGACTCGCCGCCACTTACCGGTATTAATTCACGATCACCACACCAGGAGAGAAAACCATGCAAATCCAAATCAATACCGACCGTAATATTGAAGGTCACGAGGCGTTGGCTGCTCGGGTCAGTGGCGTTGTGGAGAGTACCCTGCGTCGAATCAGTGATCACATCACGCGCGTGGAAGTGCATCTGAGTGATGAGAATAGCGACAAGAAGGGCGGCGATAACCACATGCGCTGCCTGATGGAAGCCCGCCTGCAAGGTCGCCAACCGGTCGCGGTGACTCACCAGGCCACGACCTTGGACCAAGCCGTCAACGGCGCTGCCGATAAATTGATCCGGTTGATCGAGAGCACCCTCGGGCGGCTGCATGATCACAAGGGTCGCCGGACTGAGCGGCCTCCGGAGGAGCCGAACCTCACCGATCCGTCATGAGCGATACCGCCGCGAGCCTGCGCCGCAAGATCGCCAGCGCCGGAGACCTCCAATCCGTGGTGCGCACGATGAAGGCCATGGCGGCGTCGAGCATCGGGCAATACGAGAACGCGGTGCGCGCCCTGAATGATTATTATCGGACGGTGCAACTGGGCTTGGTCGCGGGGTTCCGACAGCGTGAACCCCTGGGTGTCACGCCGCGAGCGGATCCGAAGGAAACCGGGGCGATTGGCGCGGTCGTGTTCGGTTCCGACCAGGGACTGGTGGGCCAATTCAACGAGGTGATGGCGGATTTTGTCGTGAATACGCTGGGGAATCTGCCCGGTCAAAAGACGGTCTGGGCGGTCGGCGAGCGCCTTCAGTCGCGTCTCGCCGACACCGATCTGCGGCTAAAGGCGCCCTTCGTTCTACCCAATGCTATTGGCGCGATTACGCCACTGGTGGGACAAATTCTGATCGAGGTGGAAACGCAGCGGGAAAAGGGCGAGATTGCGCCGGTTTACCTGTTTCACAACCGCCCCCAGTCCGGGGCGATTTACGCCCCCGTGAGTCAACGCCTGCTGCCGCTGGACGTGGCGTGGCGGCGCGATTTGGTGACTCTCCGCTGGCCGACGGGACATTGGCCCGAGGTCATGAATAATAGGGAGCAGACGCTTTTGGCGTTCGTTCGCGAATATCTGTTTGTCTCGCTGTTCAGGGCGTGCGCGGAATCCCTGGCCAGCGAAAACGCCAGCCGCCTGGCCGCGATGCAACGCGCTGAAAAAAATATCGACGAGTTGCTGGAAGACCTGAACCGGACGTTTCACCGCCTGCGTCAGAGCAGTATCGACGAGGAGCTGTTCGACGTCGTCTCTGGCTTCGAGGCGCTGACAGGGCCTTAGCGATAACCGAAAGGATCGAGATGAAAATTAATATCAAAGATTTCCAAGTGCGGGAAGGCGAAAAGGTCAACCTCGGAAAGTGGCCGACGTGCGTGGAGCCAGTTTACAAGTCGAAAAAGAAATACCACAAACTCCTCGAAGAACAGGTGGAGGAGCTGAGTTCGCTGCAACGCCTGCACTACGCATCCAACCGCTATGCGGTGTTGCTGATATTTCAGGCGATGGACGCCGCTGGAAAGGACGGCGCCATCCGGCATGTGATGTCCGGTGTCAATCCACAAGGCTGTCAGGTTTTCAGTTTCAAAGAGCCGAGTACCGAGGAACTGGAACACGATTTCCTCTGGCGCGCGACCCGCCGTCTGCCGGAACGCGGGCGGATCGGCATCTTTAATCGTTCCTACTACGAGGAAGTGCTCATCGTTCGCGTGCATCCGGAGATTCTCCGCAGGCAAGGTCTGCCGGATGGGTTACTGGTGGAGCAGGCCATTTGGCAGGAGCGCTATCGTTCCATCGTGGATCTGGAGGCCCATCTCCACCGCAACGGCACCCGGATTATCAAGTTCTTTCTTCACCTTTCAGCGGAAGAGCAGCGAAAGCGCTTTCTCGATCGCATCGACGAGCCCGAAAAAAACTGGAAATTTAGTATGGCCGACATTAAAGAGAGGAAATTCTGGAAACAGTACATGCAAGCCTATGAGACGTGTCTGAGCGCAACGAGTACAGAAACTATACCTTGGTATGTAGTGCCCGCCGACGACAAGAAGAACGCTCGGCTGATTATTTCTCAGATTATTCTCGATACTTTTAAGGCGCTCAAAATGAGCTATCCCGAAACCGACAAAAAGCGCCAGCAGGAATTGCTGTCGATCCGCGATCGGCTGATGAAGGAAGACCCAGGTAGCCACTGAACTCGGCACATTGGGTCAGCCGCTTGGCGGCGATGCAACGCGCTTAAAAATAAGGAAAATTAACCGTCAAATGATCACGAAAATCCACCATGGGTGGCAAGAGATGCAGTCGAGCTTTTGGTTCCTCCCGGCCGTGATGGTTCTGGACGCCGTGGTGCTCGCCACCCTCCTGATCACCGTGGACGCGACCGTCGATCTGCATGTGGTGGAGCGGTGGCCGCTGCTCTTCGGCGCCGGTGCGTCCGGCGCTCGCGGCCTGCTCACGGCCGTCGCCAGCTCGATGGTCACGGTGGCGGGGGTGGTGTTCTCCATTACCATCGTGGCGCTCTCGCTGACCTCCAGCCAGTACACGTCGCGCGTCCTGCGCAATTTTATGCGCGACCGTAGCAATCAGATCGTACTCGGCATGTTCGTCGGGATCTTCGCCTACTGCCTGGTGGTGCTCAGGGTCATTCGCGGCGGTGACGAAGGGGCGTTTGTCCCGTCGCTGGCGGTGCTGGTCGGGTTGATCCTGGCGTTCGTCGGCATCGGCTATCTGATCTTCTTCATTCACTACATCTCGAAGTCTATCCAGGCGTCGAGCATTATTGCCACGGCCGCACAGGAAACCCTCGCGGCCGTGGATCACTTGTTTTCCCAGGAACTGGGTGAAGAGGCCGAAGAAGACGCGGACGGATACCTCGTGAAGTCTTTCGCGGAGCAGGCGTGGTCTGCCGTCCCGTCCCGCAAGACCGGTTACATCGAGAGTATCGACGCAAACGCGCTCCTGAATTTAGCGCGGAAGTACCAGACCATCGTGCGCATGGAACACGGCATCGGCGAGTTTGTCGTCGAGGGGACACCGCTGATTTCGGTGACCGAGCGGGGCGGCGTGGACGACACAACGACGGACGAACTGAACGGGGTCTATGTCATCAGTCGTCAGCGCGTGGTGGAACAGGATGCGGCCTTCGGCATCCGGCAGATCGTGGACATTGCCATGAAAGCGCTGTCGCCCGGCGTCAACGACACCACGACCGCCGTGATCTGTGTGGATTATCTGACCGCGATTCTGGCCCGGTTGGCCACGCGCCGGATTACGACCTCCCACTGGATGGACGACCAGAGAGAGCTACGGGTGATGGCTCGTGGTCCGAGCTTCGAGAGCCTGTTGAACGAAGCCTTCGACCAGATTCGGCAGAATGCCGAAAGCAATGTCGCTATTCTGTCGCGGATGCTCGGCTCGCTGCAAACCATTGCCGATCTGACCTCCAGCCCCAACCGGCGGTGGTTGCTCCAACAAAAAATGGAAGAGATCGCCGAAGCGGCTAAACGCACCATTGAGTCGCCGCACGACCGGGTTCGGTTCGAGAACCGGCTGGCGCGGGTACGCGAAGCCCTCGAAACGGGGTCGGTTTTATCGATGCATGGAAAACTGACAGAGATGTGAAGATGAAAATTAACGTCAACGATTTCCAGGAGCGTAGCCCTGATGGAGCGTAGCGGAATCCGGGAAAACCCTGGGTTTCGGCCTGACGGCCTGCATCCAGGCTACAGAAATTTTTAGATTCTAAGCCGGAACGCTGTCCTGTTGATCTGTGCGCTAGTGCACAGACGATTGCCAGGGAACATCCTAAAGTGTTTTTAGTAGGGGACGTCTCAGAAAGCGGAAAGTCAAGCACGCTAAATCTATAACAGCCACGACATACTCATAAACCCAGCGTCAAGACACCGTCATCGTGAGACGGGTCATTCATGATAATTTTAGGAGAAATACTCATGATTTCGAGAATGCTGAAAGTAAGCCTTATCGCACTTGCGCTTACGTCAACGGGATGGGCCATACCCACCCAGGAGGCTGGTGCGCGTACTGTTTGCCGTACCTATTGGAAGCACGGCGTGAAGCACCAGAGTTGCAGTTCTGCACACCGACAGCGGACGAATTGCCGCACCTATTGGAAGCACGGCGTGAAGCACCAGAGTTGCCAACGTTACCGGCGAACCGTTTGCCGCACCTATTGGAATCACGGCGTGAAGCAACGGAGCTGCCATCGGAAATATTATTGACGCCAGCCTTTGCGTTGCCCTTTGTAAGAAACCGGGAAGACGGTTTCATCCACTTCCACGGCGCCCGTCAGGAGCTCAGGCTTCTGCATGCTCAAGAACTCCAGAAATGGGTGCCGCCAGCGGAAGGCCTTTTGTGGGGAGATGGCCAAGCGCGCCGCCGTCTTGCGAACCGACAGGCCATCCACCATGCAAGCGGCGTTCTCCAGCAGCTGCGTTTTGCCTCGCAGCCGATGAAACGGCGTCCCGGTCAGCGCGGTGAAGGTCT
>JBATDL010000164.1:0-1626 GCA_049663445.1 Candidatus Competibacter sp. | reverse complement strand
GAGGACCGGCATGCGTGACACTTTTCCCCTGCTCGTGAAAACCGACTTCCCCGCCGTCTACCGCGACCGCGTCGAAACCTTGCAGGCCAACCTGGGCTACCGCTGCAACCAGTCCTGCACGCACTGCCATGTGGCGGCCAGTCCCCAGCGCACCGAGGAAATGAGCTGGGAGACGATGGAGCTGCTGCTGCGCTATATCGCCTCGCACGGGATCAAGATTCTGGATCTGACCGGCGGCGCGCCGGAATTGAACCCGCACTTTCGCACTCTGGTCGCCCGCGCCTGTGACCGGAAGGTTCGGATAATCGACCGCTGCAACCTGACGATCCTCAACGAACCTGGCCAAGAGGATTTGGCCGGGTTTCTGGCCGATCATCAGGTCGAGATCACGGCCTCCCTACCGTGCTATCTGGAGGAAAACGTCGACAAGCAGCGCGGCAAGGGCGTATTCGAATCCAGCCTGACCGGGTTGCGGAAACTGAACGCCCTCGGCTACGGCCTGCCCAGCGGCCTGATCCTGAACCTGGTCTACAACCCCGGCGGCCCAGTGTTGCCACCTGATCAGGCCGAGCTGGAGACCGCCTACAAGCAGGAGCTGGCGACGCGCTACGACGTGGTCTTCACGCGCCTGCTCGCGCTGACCAACATGCCGATTCAGCGCTTTGGCAGCCAGCTCGTCTCCAAGGGGCAGTTCGCGCCCTACATGGGTTTGCTCAAGTCCGCCCATCGGGAAGAAAACCTGGCGGGGGTCATGTGCCGTAGCCTGATTTCGGTGGACTGGCAGGGCTATGTGTACGACTGTGATTTCAACCAGATGCTGAAATTGCCCTTGGGCACCAATGGGTCGGGACGCCCCCATCTTGCCGATCTGCTGAATCGGGATCTCAGGGGCGCGGGTATCCGGGTCGCCGACCACTGCTACGGTTGCACCGCCGGGCAGGGCAGCAGTTGCGGCGGTGCGCTCGAAGCGGCGGCCGCCTGACAGGCCACCGTCGGGCCGGATCCATGACAGGCCCGGAAATACGGCTGGCGATTGAATTTCCAGGCGTGGCTTCTAGATTAAGGGGGTAGGGGCCATCCTGCGTCCTCGTCGGCGAGGGGACGGTCATTCCTAACCGATGACCGCGAGCGGAACCCCATGTACTCGTCCACTGCCAATATCCGCGCCTTGATGGCCGACTTTCATGTGGCCGGCATGATGCTGCGTTACAGCACCTTCATCCCCCGGCTGTACAACTGGTGCAAATCTCTCGGTTTCGAGCCCGGTAAAATCATGCCCTCCCGGGCGTTCTGCTCGGACGAGAATCAGGGTTACCCGATCATCCTCATTACCAAGCACTTCGGGGTCTGGTAGTGTTCTAAATTTGGATATTGTATTATTAATCACTGAATTTCATGAATGAATAGTGACGATTGACGTGATTCAATCACAGCACGTTGGGAGAAAAAGATTATGGTTTTAGTGCCGGTTTGTTGTCCACATTGTGGTCGAGATCACATGGTCAAGCGCGGCCAAACCGCGAACGAAAAACAGCGTTATCTGTGCCGGAATCCAGATTGTTTTGCTCAAACTTTCATTTTGGATTATGACGATCTCGGTCGGATACCTACTATTAAAAAACAGAT
>JBATDL010000163.1:0-3338 GCA_049663445.1 Candidatus Competibacter sp. | reverse complement strand
GCCCAAGCCCGCGCCGGAGCCATCCGCGACGGCGACCCGGACCCAGATTCGCGAGACGCGCTCCGTTCGGCCCCGGCCCGCCGTCGCGAGTTCGCCGGCTCCGACTCCGGCTCCGGCCGAACAGACGGTGTCGGCCAAGCCCGCCGCATCCAAGCCTGCGGCAACGCCTCCCAAGCCAATTGACGAACTGCTTAAGGACATCGATTTTGGGCTGGGCGACGCAGCAATGAGTGGAAAAGGAGCTGCCTCCGCGCAAAAGCTGGAAACACCGCGTTTGCCCGATACCGAGCCTCCCACGGCATCGGTGACCCGCACAGCGACTAATCCATTCCTGTCGGCGGATCTGGCGCCGGCAAAGGCTTCCACTCAATCCCAGGAGGACCTGCCTTCCGAGCTGCGGCTGGATAACTTGGACTTCGACTTTGGCGATCTGGGGTTGGAAAACACCGCGCGGCCGAGAGCCGACTTGCCACCACTGGAACTGAAACCGGCCGGATCGGATGTAAAAATCAACCCACCGCTACCAGCGCCCGGCGCATCCGAACCCGTGCCGGCTGCTCTACACCAGGTCGAACCGCTGTCCATGCCGCCGCCCTCCCGGCAATTCGAATTCACCAACGTCACTCAGGAACTGGAGCAACCCAGCGCGCTCGCTGAACCGTTGGAGCTGGACGATGACTTGCAGGGAATCGGCAGCGGATCGCTCAATCTCGGCGAGATGGAGTCTGACAGCGAATCAACCGCCGGAGGAGGTGGTGGTCAGGAAACAGTCGCTGATTATGTGGAAACCAAACTGGACTTGGCTACGGCCTATCTGGATATGGGTGATCAGGTGGGAGCGCGCAGCCTGTTGGAGGAGGCGCTGCAAGAGGGCACCGCTTCCCAACAGCAGCAAGCAAGAGAACTGCTTAAGAAGTTGGGTTGACGTTTTGCCGATGGTCAGCGCGACCCCTCCCAACGGGAGGGGTTTTTCATGGATGGGATCAACGTTATCAGCGTAAGCGAACGGTGCTAACCGGTTCGGCCAACGCCAACGCCCGGTCAGCGGTGCCGCGCTGCGTTAGGCGCAATACTGTTCCGGCTGGGAGCCAAACCAGGGTTCCCGCAGGTAGTTCAACTCGTCCGTTTTGTGCCGCAGGTTTCCATGCCTTGTTCAGATCGACCAGTTCCCACGAGTTAACTTCGTAATAACTAGCCAGGGTTGGCACGGATACCGTTTGCCGCAACCGGATCCGATCCAGGTTGAGAGGGTGCTCGTAGCTGACGCCCTCCGGGAAAAACAGATTGGGATTGCGGGCGACATTGCGAGCCGCCAAAAATTCGGCATAAAAGTTCCGCGATGCGAACCCGAAACTGGACCCCGAGTAGCTCCGCACGATAGCGGCAATATCGTTGCCGAAAGCCTGTTGGGCACGCTGCATGCCGCCGACTCCGTGATTGTACGAGGTCAGCGCCAACGGCCAACTACCCAGGCGATCATAGGCGTTTCGTAGATAGCGAGACGCTCCCTGCGCCGACGCCACGGGATCGCGTCGCTCGTCCACGGCCGCGTTCAGCATCATGAATTGCCGCGCGGTGCCCGGCATGAATTGCCACATACCCACCGCGCCGACCGAAGAAGCGGCATGGTTCTGGAACGACGACTCGACATGCGGCAGATAGGCCAGGTCCTCGGGTAATCCAGCCTCGCGGAACACGCCACGAAACGCCGCATCGTAGCGACCACTGATTTCCAGTCCCTGCTTGAAACGCTCGCGCAGACCGCGCTGGCTGCGCAGCCGCTCGCTAGCGCCGGCGATGGCGCCGGGACCGCCGCTGCTTTTGCGGATGTAACTCGCCAATGCCTGTTCGGCCGGCGTCAGCGGGGTATTGGCAGCCGATTTGAACTCCACCTGACGCAGCAGATCCTTCAAGGTTTCATAGTGCCCCTTGACGAAGTCCTTCTGCTCGGTGGTTTGGCCTTCGCCCACCGAGCCGGGCAAGGTAATGACCCCGTAGATGACATCCATATAGCGGTCGTCGTGCAGGGCGATCTGGTTGCGCCCCCAAACCCCATAGACTTTGCTCCAAAACTCAACCTGCGGTTGGAGTTCCGGCGGTGCCGGAAACGCCGCATCGGAGGGTATGCTCGCGCTGGTTGGAAGCCTGACCGGCGCCGGCGCCGGCTCGGTGGCGCAAGCGGCCAGCACCAACAGTGCCAGAAGGGCCAATAATCCGTGCGGTCGTGGTTGCATCGACGTTTTCTCCCTGGTTGTTTCTTTGCGATCGCGTGATTGGAGTGTGCTTGCGGGATTGAGGGGAATAGTCTATTCCCGTAGCGGCGGGTCCTATCTAGCCAGGATGCCCGAAAAGTCCAACTTCCAGCGGCCATCGCCGCCGGGCGGCCCCAGCAGGTTCAGTGCTTGGCGCAGGGCCTGGTTACCGGCATCGCGGACGGCGGCCGACCCGCTAAAACGATAGCGGCCGTCGGGTGACACACTCAAGGTGCCGTTCAGCTCCAGCGGCGCGTTGTTGTCCTTGACCGTACCCTGAATGCCCGTCGCCGCCGGGCTCAGTTGCACTACGAAATCGCCGAGATTCAGCGGTTGGCCGAGCATGGCGCGCAAGTTCAACAAATAAACCACGCCATAGGCCGATTGCGGCAGTCCGGTGGCGCTCAGATACAGTTCTTGCAGGCTGAATTCTACCACCCCCTGCAGCGGTAGTTTGGGCTGGCCAGCCAACTTGCTCAGCTTGGCCAGCAGCAGGCGACCGCTGAAATCGCGAAACCGCAGCCGGCCACCCCATCCTATCGCGGCGTTTCCTATCAGTTTAGCTTCGGGATCGTCGGTGTCCAGCCTGAATTCCAGCCAGCCACCCAGGAGGGCGAACGGCCGCCAGTCCCAATTCAGCCGCCTGATCGGTGTGTCGCGCCAGTTTATTCCGAAGGCCGAACCGTCGGTCGCTGTTCCATCCACCGTCTGCACGTCGAGGTCGGGCAACCGCTCGTTGAGAAAATCAACCACCAAACCGGCCGGAGCCAGCAGCAGCAGAAACAGCAAAAATGTCAGCAGACCCAGCAGGCCGTAACCCAGGAAACGTTTCATGGCCGAGCTTCCCGCAGGATGACGCGGGCGTTCACCAGGCCGGCGGCGCCGGTGCGATCCACGCTCAGATTGACGATGGTAAGGTGGTGGTCGCGTTCCAGCATCCCCAGCCAGGGGATCAGTTTGTCGAATTCGACGGCGTCCAGTTGAGCACTGAGCTTGTCCTCACCTTGGGGCGTAACCCGCTTCAGGGCGGTTTTCAGCCCGGCCGTCCGCGCGGTCTGATCCACCAGCGTGAGCAGGGAGCGGCCA
>JBATDL010000162.1:0-3678 GCA_049663445.1 Candidatus Competibacter sp. | reverse complement strand
TCGTGCATCTGCGCCTGCACACTGAATACTCGCTGGTGGACGGGCTGATCCGCATCAAGAGCCTGGTCAAGCAAGTGGCCGCCGCCGGGATGCCGGCCGTGGCGGTCACCGACATGAGCAATCTGTTTGCGCTGATCAAGTTCTACAAGGCCGCGCTCGGTGCTGGAATCAAACCGATCATCGGCGTGGAGGTCTGGATGCGGCGAGGCGACGACTCGACGCGGCTGGTGCTGCTGTGCCAAGACCTGACCGGCTATCGCCATCTGACCCGGCTGGTCAGTCGCGGCTATCTCGAAGGCCAGCAGCGCGGAGTGCCGGCGATCGACTACCGCTGGCTGGCCGGCAACACCGAAGGTCTGATCGCCCTGTCCGGTGGCCGGGAGGGCGAGCTGGGCCAGGCGCTGCTGAACGACCGGATCGAGCAGGCCCGGAACTGGCTGGCCGAGTGGCGGCAATTGTTTCCCGAGCGCTTCTATCTGGAGCTGCAACGCACCGGGCGGCCTCGGGAGGAAGAGTATCTGGAATCCGCGCTGGCACTGGCGGCGGCGACCGGAACGCCGGTGGTGGCGACCAACGAGGTGTGTTTTCTCCAACAAGAGGATTTCGAGGCGCACGAGACTCGGGTGTGCATCCACGAAGGCGTGACGCTGGACGATCCGCGCCGGCCGCGCCGCCATAGCGACCAGCAATATCTGCGCTCGCCGACCGAGATGGCCGAATTGTTCGCCGATGTGCCGGAGGCGCTGGAAAACAGCGTCGAAATCGCCCGTCGCTGCAACCTGCAACTGGAACTGGGCAAAAACGTGCTGCCGGATTTCCCCATTCCGGCGGACACGAATATCGGCGATTTTTTCTCGGCCCAGGCCCGCGCCGGACTCGAACAGCGGTTGCAACGCTTGTTCGACCCCGCCGCGCCCGATTTCGCCGAACGCCGCCAGCCCTATGACCAACGGCTGGCAATCGAACTGAAGGTCATCATCCAGATGGGGTTTCCCGGCTACTTTCTGATCGTGGCCGATTTCATCCAGTGGGCACGCGCCAACGGAGTGCCGGTCGGGCCGGGGCGTGGTTCCGGCGCCGGTTCGCTGGTGGCCTATGCGTTGGGCATCACCGATCTGGACCCACTGGCCTACGATCTGCTATTCGAGCGCTTCCTCAACCCCGAACGGGTGTCGATGCCGGATTTCGACATCGATTTCTGCATGGAAGGGCGCGACCGGGTGATCGAGTACGTCGCCCGGCGCTACGGCCGCGACCGGGTATCGCAGATCGCCACCCACGGCACCATGGCGGCCAAGGCGGTGGTGCGCGATGTGGGCCGGGTGCTGGGCCATCCCTACGGCTATGTCGACCGCATCGCCAAGCTGATTCCCTTCGAGATCGGCATCACTCTGGACAAGGCCATCGAGCAGGAAGCGGAACTGCGCCGGCTGTATGAGAACGACGAGGAAATTCGGACCCTGATCGACTTGGCCCGCAAGCTGGAAGGGCTGGCGCGCAACGTCGGCAAGCACGCCGGCGGGGTGGTGATCGCGCCGTCCACTTTGACCGACTTTTCGCCGCTGTACTGCGAAGAAGGCGACACCGGACCGGTGACCCAGTTCGACAAGGACGACGTCGAATCGGCCGGGCTGGTGAAATTCGACTTCCTGGGCCTGCGGACCCTGACCATCATCGACTGGGCGGTACAGGCCACCAACCGCAAACGGGCGACGGCGGGCGAGCCGCCGCTCGATATCAGCGTGATTCCTCTGAACGACACGCCGACCTTCGATCTGTTGAAACGCTATCAGACCACGGCGGTATTCCAGTTGGAATCCAGCGGCATGAAGGATCTGATCCGCCGTTTGCAGCCGGACTGCTTCGAGGACATCGTGGCGCTGGTGGCGCTGTTTCGGCCGGGACCGCTGCAATCGGGGATGGTGGATGACTTTATCGACCGCAAGCACGGCCGCGCCCGCATCGAATATCCCCATCCGACGCTGGCGACGATTCTCCAGCCCACCTACGGCGTCATCCTTTATCAGGAACAGGTGATGCAAATTGCCCAGGTGCTGGCGGGGTATAGCCTGGGCGGAGCGGATTTGCTGAGGCGGGCCATGGGCAAGAAGGACGCCGAGAAGATGGCCAAGGAGCGGGACGGGTTCGTGAAAGGGGCAATGGAGCACGCGGTCGAGCCGGAAACTGCATCTTATATATTTGATTTAATAGATAAATTTGCGGGTTACGGTTTTAATAAAAGCCACAGCGCCGCCTATGCCCTGGTGTCCTACCAGACCGCTTGGCTGAAGGCGCATTATCCGGCGGCGTTCATGGCGGCGGTGCTGTCCTCGGACATGGACAAGACCGACAAGGTGGTGGTGTTCATCGAGGAATGCCGGCGAATGGGTCTCAAGCTGGCGCCGCCGGCCATCAACGCGTCCGAGTACCGGTTCACGGTCGGCGCCACCGGCGAGATTCTCTACGGTCTGGGCGCGATCAAGGGAGCAGGCGAGGGCGCTATCGAGGTGTTGCTGCGGGAGCGGGAGCGGGGCGGGCCGTACCGCGATTTGTTCGATTTGTGCCAGCGGGTGGATTTACGCAAGCTCAACCGCCGGGTGCTGGAAGCGCTGGTCCGTTGTGGGGGCTTCGATGCACTCGGCGCCAACCGGGCGACGTTGATGGTGCAGTTGCCAGAGGCGTTGCAACTGGCCGAGCAGCATTCCCGCAACGATGCCGTCGGTCAAAACGATATGTTCGGGTTGGCCGCCGAGGAAACGCCGGCACGGCCCCGGTCCGCCGCCGATAGATCGGGTAACCCGGCAGGACAGCCGGGAACGGCAACGCCGCCCGCAAGGCACCGGACAGGGAGTGTCCAGCATGAATGGGATGAAGAAGAGCGGTTACGCGGCGAGAAGGAAACGCTGGGGGTGTACCTGACCGGTCACCCGATGAGTCGGCTGGAGTCGGAGCTGGCCGCGTTGGGTGCGACCCGGCTGCGCGATTTGGGCGAGAACGGAGGAAGCTCGCGCCGGGGCAATGACCGCTCACTGACCATCGCCGGGTTGGTGGTGAGCCTGCGAACCCGCAATGCCAACCGGGGCGGGCGAATCGCCTTCGTGACCCTGGACGACGGCGGCGGGCGGATGGAAATCCGTATCTTTCCGGAGGTGTACGAACAGCATCGGTCACTGATCGTCGAGGATGCCGTTCTGCTGGTGCAGGGCGCGTTGGGCTGGGACGAGTTCAACCAGACCACGCGCCTGAACGTCGAGCGGGTGCTGGACCTGGACGGGGCGCGCGCCGAACGAGCCAGACGGCTGCAACTACGCCTGGACGCGGAACAGTGCGCGGCGGGCGTGTCGCGGAAACTGGCCGGCGTGCTGGCCGAGCATCGCGCCGACGGCCGCTGCGTGGTATGGGTGGAGTACCTCGGTTCCAGCGCGCGGGTGGAACTGGCATTCGGTTCGGACTGGCGGGTCAAGCCATGTGAAGCGCTCCTGCGCCGACTGCGGGAGCTGGCCGGCGCGGAGGCAGTGCGGTTGTTGTACGACCCACAGCCAGTTACTGATCGTAGCGCATCTTGACGAAGGAACCCGGTGCGTCTTCAATCGGTTTCAGCTGACCGTCGCCCGGTGTGCGGGCCGGTATTTGCGGGCCGGCGTGCGGTTGCAGCCAGGCCAGCCAGTCCGGCCACCA
>JBATDL010000161.1:0-8384 GCA_049663445.1 Candidatus Competibacter sp. | reverse complement strand
GCCAAAATACGTGCCCTCCGTCATCCGCGCGATAAAAAGTGGCTTGATGCCCAATCGGTCACGGGCTAAGAGTAATTTGTTAAGGCGCTGATCATAAAGAGCAAAAGCGAACATACCTTCCAAGTGGTCAAGAAAATTCAGCCCGTATTCCTGATACGCATATAAAACCGGCTCGAAATCACTCTGGGTGACAAACCGATAACCTTTTCCAGTCAGTTGCTGGCGCAATTCGATATAGTTATAAATCTCGCCGTTACCGACCAAGCAAAGGTTGTTATCCGAGCTATAAAGTGGTTGTTGGCCGTGATCGAGATCGATAATAGACAAACGGGTGAAAGCCAAGCCAATCTGTCCAGACAAGTGGAGACCAATATCGTCAGGACCACGATGGCGCATCACCGAGAGCACATCCAGCAAACTGGCTTGATCGGGCGTGCGCTCTTTTAGGAAGACGCCAGCGATTCCACACATAAATATAGCCTTTTTAAAGAGCTGATCTCTATTCGAGGAACTACAGGAAAGCCGGGGTAGCGATGTTACCCCGGCATCACAACGGCTGATGCCCGATCAATTGTCTTTCTCATCATCCTCGTTGTGATCGGTTTTATCCTCGGCGGACGCGATGACTTGGCCGCTCATCGGGTCAACCTTCACATCCATGACGCTCTTGTCCTTGATCACTTCCACCTCGAACACCGATTGGCCTTTTTCGTGCTCGTACTCAGCCCGGGAAGCCTTGCCGCCAACATGCTGCTCGGCGGCAGCCACGGCCTGCGTCAGACTGATCTTCGCGCCTGCGATGGCCAAGGCGTCGTTCTCAACGGATTCCGCCGCATAGGCGCTACCGATGACCGTCGTGGCAAGTATGGTCAAGGCTACTTGATGGATTTTGCGGTTCATGAGGATCACTCCTTCAAATCACGCGGATATTCGCGTTATAGTGAAGATAGCGATCAACAATTAGGGAAGAATTAGCGAGGGGTGTCAGCAGAAACTTTTGAGGTTCTTCGAGGGTTCTTGTGGAGCTGGCCGCTCAAGATGGATTTCGGCCTGCTAAATTGGCTGGTAGCTAGATTGATACCTTTCCAAATAAATTAGTTATTTACGAGCCATCAATCGCAAGCCTCATTTATGAGGCATCAAGCGACAGTTTCCACAAGAATCGACGAAGAACCACTTTTGAAAGAGAGGAGGCGATGATGATTAAGCAGCTTCTGATAAATGCTTTTTATTGCGTATGTTATAGAGTCCAGAAAAATTTTGTTGACACTTGAAGCCGTTGTCTAGTAGTAATTTTCGTCTCGGAACGGCATGTTTTTGAATGGTGACGTTCACACAACACCATCACGCGAAGCATTTTCCTTCAGCGCATCACGCAACTGTTCCAGCACCATTTCTGGCTTAATGACCTTCAGACATACATTATCGGTGCAGGGCGTCTGTCGATGGTTTACGGCGCTCACGCAGGGCGAACAGGCGAGACCAGCATAAATCGGCGTACTATTGCCCAGAGAGCCGTACAACTGCGGAGTTTCGGGGCCGAAAATAACAAAGGTACGAAGGTCGGTCACTGCGGAGAAATGACCAGGCCCCGAATCATTGGTCAGCATGATCTCGGCAATTTGATATAGCACCGGCAATTCTTGCAGTGAAAGGCGGCCCGCAAAATTAACGCAACGCTCGTGCTCTACTTGTCGTTTTAGCCGCTCCGCCTCGTTCTGTTCCGCTGGAGCACCCGTAATCAAGACCAACAGATTTTCATCGTCGGCCAGCAAGCCCTGCATCACCGTCAAAAAATAATCAGGCATCCAACGCCGTTGGGGTAACAAATCACTGGCGTTAGGATTAATCAGTACGATCTTCCAATATTTTTCATCGTAGGCAGGATATTCGACACGGATACGATCATGCATTGCCAATATGGCGTTTGTACTGATCTCGGCCTTGGCCAGCTCAATGTCATGATCAGCAATCAGCGTCTTGGAAAAAGGCAACTCATCGGTATCCGCCAAGGCTGAGTTAACCAAGGCCATAAAATTTTTGGCAATGTGCAGGTGAGGATTATAAGCCACCCTTCGGGTCAGCATCCCTCCTCGATACAATCCTTCATTGTAAAATGAATGGAAGCCGATTCTATTCACCGCACCGGACAAGCCTGTCAATAAAGCTGTATAGCGCGAAAACAGTTCCAAGTCGATAACAGTGTCGATCCTGCGGCGACGCGCCCAGAGTAGAAAACGCAGAGTATCCACCACTAGATTTAAAAATCGATCTTCTCGAATCACGAAGATATTAGCTCTTGGGACAGTATTCAACAGATATAAACTAGCCACATTAGCCTTGAAAATCAGAAAATACAGTTCCGAGTTACCATTTTTTTGCATCTTTCTCATGGCAGGATCCGCCAGGATCGTACTACCCATTTCAGATAATTCAATAAAAAGCACTTTTCGTAGACATGCGTTTTTTCGTCTGCAAAATAAATTGATGAAGCGAAAAAACGTGGTCACCAAAAAACAGAGCGGAATTCCAGCAAAATAATCGACCTTGCGCATGACGTCGATCTTCATAAAATCCACCAGTTTATCCTTACAAAATTGCTCATAAGATTGCCTGTTTCTTGATTTGGTGCTCAAATTATGCGGTGACGACCTTTAAGATAGACAATCAATCCAGGTAAGCTGATTATGATCAACGTAAATCCATATATAATCGACATCGTTAAAATCGTTGGTTTATCAGCGCCAATCAATGAAAATAATCCCACCAGAGCACCCTCACGCACTCCCCATCCAGCCAGGGAAATAGGGATAATCGTCAAGTAAATGGCCGGCGGCACGATGACAAAATAGGTCACCAAATCGTATCGCAAATTCAGCGCCCAGCCAATAATAAAAAAAACCAACATCGCAAGTAACGGAATCAGCAATGATGATACTAATAAAAGTACGCGATTGAACAAAAATGCCTGATGTAGTCTTGCGGAAACCGCCTTTACGATGGCTAGTTGAGGATAGTTATCGAGCCAAATAAAATATTTCAGAGAGGCGATAAGAACAACGAAAATCGTGCCAATAGCTACCAACGCTAAAGTCACATGATAGACCTGAACCGGCAGCAAATCTGGATTAAATATACACGCCAACAAGTTTAGGACCATTAAGGCAGCCAGACCTGAAACTCTATCCAAGATAATACCATACAGTGCATCTCTTTTACGAAAGCCTTGGCTCGCCATATCAAGCACTCTCACGGCATCGCCTCCAATACTGGTCGGCAACCCCTGATTGAAGAACATAGCCTTAAAATAGCTATGCCAATAAAACGAAAAGGGCTGATCAAAATGAAGATTGTTCATAATGAGTTGCCACCGATAAGCCGATACTGTGGTGCTGCCGAATTGCACCACGAGTGCTACCACCAGCAAATCCAACTTTACTTGCTTCAACGTTACCCATATTTGTTGGATATTAATCGAGCGCATGATAAGCAAGAAAATTGATAATGTCACCAAGATCCTGATCAATAACTTGATGGCATCAGTGGAGAACGCGATTTGGATTCTTTGCTTGCTGGGGAGCACAGGGCACTTAGTCAATTGGCGAATTTATTGGCAGCAATATTTTTATCAGCAGTTGGCTGGCTTCGGTAGCCTTTCACTATGCGATAATAATAAAGACCGACCTGCTGGCCATTTTTATGAATCTTGATCTCTTTAATCTCTTGCGCTTGTTTTACATGGGAAAGGACGTTTTCACTAGCCAAATCAGCTTTATTTCTTCCGACCAATAACAAAGTCTTATTATTTTGCTGATCTATGGGAAACCAATACTTGTACATCAAGCTATTCCCATCAAACAGATGCCAACTGGATGTTTGAAATGCAGGACTACACTTTAATTGCTCGTCAGAAGATTCAAGCGCTTTGGTGCGATAAAAGGCAAGACCACTAGCTACTCTGTTTCTATCCATGCCAACGACCAACACTCTTTCACCTGTCTCACGCTCAAGCTGACTTACCAGTACTTCAATTTCACGACCAAAATTATTCCATCCTAATAAATGATAGTTATATGGATAAGAAACTCCCGGAAAGCCTAGTGCTAAGTAATGAAAAAAAACACCATAAAGCAGCAAACAAATAATAACCGTCGCTGGCCAAGCACACTGGACCCACTTAAAGAATCTATTCGAACTAAATCGCGAATTATCCGTTACAGTCAGCGCCATATAAGGCACGATACCCAGCCAGCATGGCGCAGTCCAGTGAAATTTGGTTTCCCTGAACAAACTGAGTGATACAAACACTAAAACCGGAAATAATGTCAGGGTTACCAATAAAGCATAACTACGTTTCGCTTGCGTGCCTGCTGGATAGCCAAGAACTATATCGCCTTTCGATAGAATAGTTTTTCTATATAACAAGATCGCGATCAGTGACAGAAATCCAGTAGGTGTAATGATCAGAACTATGGTTCCTATCAAATAAGGCAAAGAAAACTCAAACTGATCGGCTACTCTGCCACGGCTTTGATACAAAAATGAGACCCATTCATGATTAGAATTCCATATAATAACGGGTAAGAATATTATTAGTGCAATAACAATGGCTGCGTAGGGTTCCGGCCGCATTAGCCATTTTCTTGCATCACGATCAATCAGTACAAAAATGAATGCAGCAACACCCAGAAGGGTGATAGTATATTTTGCTAACATACCTAGCCCAATCGCAAGACCAACCCCTACCCAAGCAATTCGTGATTCACGAATCAATGCTTGGTAAAAAAAATAAAGAGCCATTGCCCAACAGGCGACTAACGGCGCATCGGGGGTCATCGCCCAGCCTACCGCGAAGTAGGCGGGCAGCACAGAAACCAGCAGGACTGTTTGAATATCTTTCGATTTATTACAGGTAAGGCCAGTTAGTTTGTATAAAAAAATGGCTGTTATAAACCAGCATATAAAAGCGCCAAACCGAACTGCAAATTCATTATTACCAATTAGATTAGTAAATAACGCAATGATCCAAGCAACCATTGGTGGATGATCTAAATATCCTATATCCAGATGCATCGCATAATTCCAATAATAAGCTTCCTCGTAAAAAAGCTCTGGCGCACTCAAGTACAAAAGCCGTAGAATAATTGAATATACTATAAGTCCAACACAATAATAGCGCCACTTATTAATAGATTTTTTTTGATTATTAAATTCTAAATATAACGCGCCGCAGTTGACAGAAAAATACAATACTGAAGAAATAAAAATGCAAAAATATATAGCCAATCTAGAGGACATATCTGGAAAAGAAATCAAAGAAGACAAGATTCCACCCTGTAAAAAAAGCATTAATAAAGCAATAATGAAAAACTCTACAGACCAACTAAATTTCGACCGAAAATCGCTAGCTCTTGCTAACCAAATTTGAATCAATAAATATTGGATGGTTGCTGCTGATAGAAAACCTGAGATATGCGCAACAACCAATGAATGAGATTGATTGAAGAGGATAAAAAAAACCGCCAAGTCAACGGCGGATGCCAATAAACCTATCAACAATAGCCAGTTCCCATTGATTGATGGTTTCTCAGTTTCTACCAGCACCTTTGATAGTCTCCCCAATCAATTCATTAAGCCGCTATTTGTCTGTTATCGGCAGCGTTCGAAACGTGAGACACAAAAATCAGCAACCTATTGAATTAAAGCTAATTATTAGTTCAGCACCCATGCCAGAAGTACTACCCGGCTACCTTCGAAACCGGTTGCACCCGGAACAACGGCGTCAATCACCGATGGGTTCCCCCAACAGCGATAGTACGGTGGCTGATAATAGCCCGGCGGTGGCGGTGGCGGATAGTAATAACCCGGCAAAAGGTGACCATAATCCCGCCACCACAGGCAGACCATCGCTGGCGCTGGATCGACCATCGTAGCTCCTTAGCCTGTCCGGTTTGGAAACCTCTATAATTTTTCCAGCCTTCCGGCTGAAATTTCGCGGGTTAAGCGAGCCATCCACTTGTGAAGAGGTCAATGGCAATGCACGGTTTCAATCGCTCCGTTTCCCGGCAGGGTGGCCCCGCCAAGGCGATGCTTGCGGAAAAACCCGCAAGAAGCCGGCCAACGGCTTGGCTGCCAGTCGCCGGCCTCGCGCTTTGGGCCTGGATCGCCATCGCAACCGCCGCCCCCAACACAGAAACCGGTAACCCCTACCCCCTCGCGGCAAGCAAGTACGAACGCGCGGAGGTATTGGTAGATGGGCGGGTTGTTCTCAGCGTGCGGGGCGTCGAGGCCTTCCCAGCGCAAAAGCGCGCCGAGGAGATTGCCGGCAGAATCGTAACCGCCGCCAGGGACCCCACCATTCCCGCCGGAGCGGTGCGGACGGAAGACAAAGGCGACCGCACCGACCTGCACGCCGGAGACCGCTTCCTGTTCAACCTGTTCGATATCGACGCCGAGCTGGAAGGGGTCAGTCGGAAAATTTTGGCCGAAGCAACCCAACTTCGACTCATCGAAGTGATCGCATCCTACCGCCGCGACCGCAGCCCGCGCGTGTTGTTGATCAACTCGCTGTACGCCATCGCGGCCACGCTGGCGGCCATAGGGCTGCTGTTCGGCTTCCACCGGGGCTTTAGTCGCCTGGACAACACCGTCGCGCTACGGCTACAGGCCCATCTCAAGGCGCTGGAGGCGCAATCGGCGCGATTCTTGAGAGCCCAGCAGTTGGCGAACGCGTTGCGTGGCGCCCTCAAGGTGATTTTCGTACTGCTCAAGGCGGTACTGGTATTCCTCTCTCTCAATTTCGTCCTCGGCCTGTATCCCTGGACGCGATCGTTCGCGGCGTGGCTGCTCGATCTGATTCTCAACCCCTTGCACACCATGGCTCTGGCCGTGCTCGACGCAGTGCCGAATCTGATCTTTATTGCGCTCCTGGTCCTAGTGACTCGCTATATCCTGAAGATGATCGAAACCTTCTTCAACAGCATCGACCAGGGGGCCATTCGGCTGGCGTCCTTCGAACGGGAATGGGCGTGGCCGACTTACCGGATTGCTCGCCTGCTGGTCATCATCTTCGCGGTGGTGATGGCCTATCCCTACGTACCGGGTTCGCAATCCGACGCCTTCAAGGGCATCTCGATCTTTCTCGGTCTGATCATTTCTCTCGGTTCGTCCTCAATCATCGCCAATATCATTGCCGGCTACAGTTTGGCCTACCGGCGCCCGTTCAAGATCGGCGACCGGGTCAAGATCAACGGCACCGTCGGCGACGTGATGGAGATGCGGGTGCTGGTGGCCCGGCTGCGCTCGCCCAAGAACGAAGAGATCGTCCTCCCCAGCACCACGATCCTGAACGGCGAAGTCATCAACTACAGCACCCTTGCCAGAGAGCAGGGGTTGGTGCTGCACACCACGGTCGGCATCGGCTACGAGACGCCCTGGCGGCAGGTGGAAGCCATGCTGCGACTGGCCGCCGACCGCACGGTGGGTCTGCTCAAACAACCGGCGCCGTTCGTGCTGAAAACGACGCTCGGGGATTTCGCCGTGACCTACGAACTGAATGCCTACTGTAAAGACCCTCAAGCCATGGCCCGGCTTTACTCGACGCTGCACGAGAACATTCTCGATATCTTCAACGAGCATAGCGTGGCGATCATGACCCCGGCCTACATCAGCGACCCGCCGGAACCCAAGATCGTACCCAAGGATCAATGGTATGCAGCGCCGGCAACACCACCCGTCCAAAGCGCACAACCGGGTTCAGCCAATCCGACTTGACTTTTGTGTGTCGATACCCTGATACATCAACCCATTGGTTCTATCGGTATTGATGCTATTTGTCGGAGCAGCTGCGTTGGTGGCGCTGGTGTTTTGGGAGTTGCCTCCGTGGCTGGTGGCACCAGGGAGCGCAGCAGTGAGAGGACCCTCAGACCCCGGCCGCCGACAGTTGCGCCGGCAAGCTGTTCACACCCGTGGCAGGCTGTTTAGCCACAGCCTCCAGAAACACCAGGGCACCGCGCGGTAACGGCTCCGGCAGGAACAACTGACTGATTTCGTATTCTGCCCCCAACCAGTCATCCACGGGACAACCACCCTGAAAGCTTCGGCGCTCGGCACGAAAATAAGCGGCTTCCGCAATCATGTGATACCACTGGTCAGTGGAGATTTTCCGGGGGGTTCGTTTAGGTTTCGGCACAATGTGGCTCCATAAAAAGTTGAAAGAACGACGTCATCCTACCAAATTGAAATTTCGCCAGACCAGCCGCGCTGTACGCAAGCCAGTCCCTGGTCGAAACCCCATAGCGCTATTTGAATAGATCGTAGCCGACAGTGAACGCCACCGCCGCCGTACCAAGCAGATTGATCTGCACGTTGAAATCGCCGAACCG
>JBATDL010000160.1:0-1735 GCA_049663445.1 Candidatus Competibacter sp. | reverse complement strand
GGGCCGCTGGGATTTGCGCGCGACGCCGCTGGTGACCATCGACGGTGTCACCGCCCGCGATTTCGACGATGCGGTGTACTGCGAGCGGCGCGGTGCCAACTGGCGACTGCTGGTGGCTATCGCCGATGTGTCCTGGTATGTGCGGCCGGGCACAGCATTGGATCAGGAAGGGCGCAAGCGCGGCAATTCGGTATATTTTCCGGACCGGGCCATTCCGATGCTGCCGGAAGCGCTGTCCAACGGCTTGTGCTCGCTGAACCCCGAGGTGGACCGGTTGTGCATGGTCTGCGAGATGACCTTCAACGCCGAGGGCCGCATCGTCCGCTCGCGCTTCGCCGAGGCGGTGATGCGCTCTCACGCCCGGCTGACCTACGACACCGTGGCAACCATCGTTGTCGACCGCGATCCGCGAGTCCGTGCCGAATTCGCCAATCTGGTGCCGCACCTGGATCGGTTGTACGAGCTGTATCAGGTGTTACGGGTCGGTCGGGAGCAGCGCGGGGCCATGGACTTCGATACGCAGGAAACCGTGATCGAATACGGGGCGGATCGCAAGATCGAACGGATTTTGCCGACCGAGCGCAACGACGCGCATCGCCTGATCGAGGAATGCATGATCTCCGCCAACGTGGCGGCGGCGCGTTTCCTGCAACGTCACAAGATGCTGGGCTTGTACCGGATTCATGAGGGGCCGAGTACGGATCGCCTGAACAAGCTGCGTGCCTTTTTGGGTGAGATGGGGCTGGGGCTGGGTGGCGGCGACAAACCCTCGCCGCTGGACTATACCCGACTACTGGCACAGGTTCGCGACCGGGCCGACGCCCATCTGATCCAGACGGTGATGCTGCGTTCCTTGGCTCAGGCGGTCTACAACCCGGGCAATGCCGGTCATTTCGGGTTGGCGTTGGAGGCTTACGCCCATTTTACGTCGCCGATCCGTCGCTATCCCGACTTGCAGGTACATCGCGCCATCCGCCATGTGCTCAACGGTGGCAAGCCGGCCGATTTCCCTTATACCCACGCCGATCTGATCGGCTTGGGCGAGCATTGCTCGATGACCGAGCGGCGGGCCGACGAAGCGGTGCGCGATGCGGTGGAGTGGTTGAAATGCGAGTTCATGCTGGACAAGATCGGGCAAGTGTTCGACGGCAATATCACCGGGGTCACGGGTTTCGGCCTGTTCGTGGAATTGCGCGGGGTATTCGTGGAGGGCTTGGTGCATGTGACTTCGCTGCGCAATGATTACTACCAGTTCGACCCGGTGGGGCATCGCTTGCACGGCGAGCGGTCCGGGCAGGTCTATCGTTTGGGCGATAGCCTGCGGGTGCGGGTGGCGCGAGTCGATCTGGACGAGCGCAAAATCGATTTCGAGCCGCTCGAAAGCGAGCGGGGTGAGAAGACCGAGCGCCGAAGTCATCGAAGTCGTCGTCGGCGCAAGGAATGAAGGCTGTGGCCGAGGAACTGATTCATGGCATGCACGCAGTGGCGGCGGTGCTGAAATACGAACCGGAGCAGTTGCGTGGGTTATGGGTGGAGAGTCAGCGGCGGGATGCGCGGATACAGGCGCTGCTGGATGAAGCCGCTGATCGGGGTGTGCCGATTCGAGCGGTCAACCGGGCTGAATTGGATCGTATGAGCAGCGGTGCGCGCCATCAGGGTATCGTCGCACGATTGGCGGTCCAGCAGCGGACTCACGACGAAGCGGATTTGCTGGCCTTGCTGGCGGCGGCTGGAC
>JBATDL010000159.1:0-6434 GCA_049663445.1 Candidatus Competibacter sp. | reverse complement strand
ACAAAACGCCCGAAGGTCACTACGTCATCGACTTCCGCAAGCGGAACAGCTCGTACCACCGCGCCTTGCACATCTCCTATCCCGGTCCTCAGGACGCCGCTTTCGCCACCAAGCAGAAACGCTCGGCCGGCGGCGACATCATGATTCACGGTTTGCCCAACGGCATGGGGTCGCTGGGACCATTGCATCGACTGCGGGACTGGACGGCGGGCTGCATTGCCGTCACCAATAACGAAATCGAGGAACTCTGGCAGACGATTCCGGACGGCACGCCGATCGAAATCCGGCCATAACGCTCTGACCGGAATAGGCCCTTCTGCTGGAGGAAAAACGTGCGTGCTAGTCGGGACGAGCGCCGAGACATCGAACGATATTCAGACGCGGGAGCTGAAGCGGGTCCAGCTCAACGGCGTCCAATTGGGATCGAGGCCCGCGTCGTCCGTCCCGGTCGGATTCAGGCCGCACTTGCGGGCGAAGTAGCGGTGAAACGCCAGGCTCGGAGTCAGTTCCGGGTGGAATACGGTGACCAGAATCCGCTCGTCCTCCGCCGCCGCGATGTAGTCGTCCAGTTGCAGCAACACTCGCACGCTGGACCCGGTCCGCACGATTTTCGGCGCGCGGATAAAGGTCAGCGGCACCGGCTCGCGGGCCACCGCCGGCACCAGCGCCGCACGGTTGAAACTGTCAAGCTGACTGCCGAAGGCGTTGCGGCTGACCGCAATGTCGATCAGGCCGAAATACGGCGTTTCGCCGAGGTTCTCCCGAGCCAGCAGGATTGCCCCGGCGCAGGTGCCCCATAGCTTCAAACCGCCCTGATAAGCCTGTTCGATCGGTTCCCTTAAATCGAAAATCGTCAGCAGGCGCGACAGACAGGTGCTTTCGCCGCCGGGAATGATCAGCCCCGCCAGACCTTCCAGTTCGGTGGCGCGCTTGACCGACCGGCCGGGAACGCCGAGCCGCCGCAGGTGATCGAGGTGCTCCTGCACCCCGCCCTGCAGGTCGAGCACGCCGATCGGACCGGGGTCGACGGCGACTGTGGTCATTACCAGCCCCGCCCCGCCAATCGTTCCTCGCCCGGCATGCTGGCCACATCCAGCCCTGGCATCGGCTCGCCCAAATCCATCGAAACCTCCAGCAGCTTTTCGGGATCGTTGAAATAGGCGGTGGCCTTGACGATGGCGCGGGCACGGCGCGCCGGATCGCTCGACTTGAAAATGCCGGAACCGACGAACACGCCGTCGCAGCCCAGTTGCATCATCAAGGCGGCGTCGGCCGGAGTGGCGATACCACCGGCCGCGAAATTGACCACCGGCAACCGGCCCAGCGTCCTGACCTCCAGCGCCAGTTCGTAGGGCAGGCCGTTGGTCTTGGCAAAACCCATGATTTCCTCGGCCGGAATGCTGACCAACTGGCGGATTTCCCGGTTCATGGCGCGCATGTGGCGCACCGCCTCCACCACATTGCCGGTGCCAGCCTCGCCCTTGGTACGAATCATGGCCGCGCCTTCGGCGATCCGCCGCAACGCCTCGCCCAGATTACGGGCGCCACAAACGAAGGGGATCTCGAATTGGGTCTTGTCGATATGACACTCTTCGTCGGCCGGGGTCAGTACCTCGCTCTCGTCGATATAATCGATCTTGAGAGCTTGCAGGATCTGCGCTTCCACAAAATGGCCGATGCGCGCCTTGGCCATGACCGGGATGGTGACGGCTTCCTTGATCGCCTTGATCAGACCGGGGTCGGACATGCGCGCCACCCCGCCCTGTTTGCGGATGTCGGCCGGGACCCGCTCCAGGGCCATAACAGACACCGCGCCTGCCTCCTGGGCGATCTGGGCCTGTTCCACGTCAACCACGTCCATGATGACCCCGCCCTTGAGCATCTGCGCCAATTGCGTGTTCAGGAGATATCGATTTTCTGCCATGCTGCTACTCGTCTACAATGTGAAGCGGATATGCCGCATCGGATGGCTTGTCCGGACTGGCCGGTTCCAGCAAAGCGGTGGAGTATAACACCATCATGTTGGGGGACCGCACACCCTGAGACCACGGTTCGACCCCGTTTTCACCCTTGAGCCACGAAACCTTTCAAACCCCGACAACGAGGTGACGGCATGGGCGACAGAAAGGCAATCCACCACGGCATCATCGGCATTCCCCTGGGCGACATCGCCGGGGTCGGCCCGGAAATCGTCGCCATGGCGCTGGCGCAACCCGCTCTGTACGACAACATCGCCAAACCTTTGGTCATCGGCGAAGCGGGCGCCCTGCGCCGGGCACTGCGGGTCGCGAAATTGGATTTGGCCATTCGGATCGTGGACGATCCCGCCCAGGGCCAGTACCGACCCGGCACGATCGACCTGGTGGATCTGGCCAATGTGGACGCCGAACGGATCGCGTTCGGCCAAGTGCAAGCGGAAGCCGGCCGCGCCGCCTTCGAGTTTATCCACGAAGCCGTCGAGCTGTGCCAAAGCGGCCGAATTGACGCAATGGCCACCACGCCGATCAACAAGGAAGCCTTTCGGGCCGCCGGCATTCAGGATATCGGCCATACCGAGTTGCTGGGCCGGCTGACCGGAACTGCCGATCCGCTCACCATGTTCCAGGTCTTCGCCCTGAAAGTGTTTTTTCTCAGCCGCCACGTTTCGCTGGCGGGCGCCATCCAACTGGTTACCCAGCAACGGGTGTTGGACTATCTTCAGCGCTGCGCCGAAGCACTGACGGCCTTGGGTATCCTGCGGCCACGGCTGGCGGTGGCGGGACTCAATCCCCACGGCGGCGAACACGGTCTGTTCGGCGACGAGGAAGTTCGGGAGCTGGAACCGGCCATCGCCGCCGCGCGAACCCTGGGAATCGACGCCGCCGGTCCCATCGCCGCCGACTCCGTGTTTCATCTCGCGCTGAACGGGGCGTTCGACGCCGTGCTGTCGCTCTATCACGATCAGGGGCATATCGCCACCAAGATGGTGGACTTCCAACGCACCATCGCGATCACCCTCGGCCTGCCCTTCCTGCGCACCTCGGTGGACCACGGCACCGCCTTCGATCTCGCCGGTACCGGCACGGCCAACCCCTTGAGTATGTTCGAAGCCATCCGGCTGGCGGCGATGTACGCACCCCGCTATCGGGCTGCCCTGGAACGATGCCCCGCCTCTGCCCGCGACGACGCTTGACGGCACAATAGAGCAGAAACACTCAATCGACATTGCGCGCCCCTCGCCGCCGACCGCAAGGAGCCCTTGATCGGACAGGCCGCAAGCCGCACTATGACTGATACATGTCGCAGGATACACCAACTCACTCATCCTGAAATCTCTCACAAATCCCTGCAAACCGGATCTTTCATGACACAACAATGGCTGCTGGCCGCCGGCGGAGAATCGAGATCTGGTCGCTACCCTGCTCAAACCGATCGATCCGGCCAGGCCGCGCACCGCTCTCGGCGACTGATGATCATGATCCAGGTCTTTTTGCGCGTCTGCGCGATCACCACGCTTTTCCTGCTGCTCACCGCCGGAAGTTACGGTAGCGCCGCAAACGTCCAGCCCATCCAGATTCAACCGGGAACAGCCGAAGCCGATGCCGGCACGATCCCCACGCTCATTGCGGCCTACAGCCGGGATCTGGAACGGTTGCGCCGTTTCATGGGCGCGCCCCGAATCACGGATTTCAATATCGGCATTCACAGCAGCCTGACTCGCGACCTGTATTTCCAGACGCTGACGCTGTGGCAGAAAACCGACCGGATGCTGTTCGAAATCAGTCGGGTGCGCGCAACCCCGCCGCCCACGCCCACCAGCGAACTGGGAACCCAGGATATCCAGGCGAATCTGCGTGAGGCCCATGGGATTCTCCGGCAGATTTTGCGCGACTTGGAGGTTCCCGGCGAACCCACGACAACGATTGGGCAAGCTCCGAACCAGATGGATATCTTCACCGTGCTGCTCGATCTGAATCGCCAGGCGGACCTGTTGTTGGAACGGCACTTCGCACCCAGCGACGTCTACATGGAAATCACCCTGGCGATTGGCTACGCGGCCCGTCTGCTGGCTCGCTATCCGGAAGCAACCCGCATTCCGGAAGAACCTCTGTTCGAACCGAACAAACAACCCAGCGACGTCTATCAAAGCCTGATCTCCTGCCTGCGGCGCATCGGCCGCATCACGCAAACCCTGGGATTCGCCGTACTCGACATCGATACCCGTCAAACCGACATGACCCAGATTACCCCCGGCGACGTTTTTGTGGCGGCTTCCCTGGTCGTGTCGCAACTGGACCATCTGTACAAACAACTGGGTGACGGCAAAGCACCGCCGCAGGCTTATTATCCCGGGCGGAAATTTCCGGCGCACAACTACCAGCGGATCGGGATCCTGCAAGCGCAACTGCAACAGCTCGAACACTTCATCGCCACCAATCCAGCGACGCCTGGAGCGATTCAAAGATGATTTCGCCGCTCCGAAACGCCGAGCGCGCCGCGCAACAACACCCGCTCCAGCGCCGATTGCTGTTTTCTCACCTGTCGGTGGCGCTGGTCGGCGTGGGCATGCTGCTGGTCGCGCTGGTTTCGACCTATGAGCTGCGGGCCAGGGTCATCCTGCTGGCCAACGAAGGGGTGCCGCTGGCGCAGGCTTCCGCCCAGATGCTGGCTGGCGTGCGGCACTCGCTGGCCAGCCTGCGCGGCTGGGTCAGCCTTGGTAACCCCCGTTTCCTGGATGATTGGCGGGCGGCCTGGCAACGGGAAATCCAGCCGGCGGTCACCCTCATCAATCAATGCCATCACCTGCTGGAGGGACGAACCTGCCCCCCGGAGCGGTTACGGGAACTGCAATCCCTGCTTGCCGATCTTCAGGAATCCCAGTGGTGGGTGCAGGAAACCGTGCGCGCTCCGGGTAACGAACCGGCGTGGGTCACCTACCTGTTCAATATCGAACCCAGCGTGCAGGAACTGGATCCGGTGATGACGGCGCTATTGCTTGAAGAGAAGGAACAGGGGGACGGCAAGGGCCGAAAAGCCCTGCTCGCGCGCCTGATGGAAATTCAGACCGCGCTTTCCACCAGCCAACTGCTGCTACGGGAAACCTTGGGGGTGGGCGGCCTGCACTATACCGAAAAACTTGGACGGCAACTGGACGTCACCCGAGCCCTGGTCGCGCAAGCGGTCGCCGACCCTCTGCTCACACTCGAACAGAGCCGGTTGTTGCGTCTTTTCGAGCGTGAATTGCAAGCCTTCATCACCTTCGCCCGGGAGATCATCCGGCAGCGTCAGGCGGTGGATTGGAATATCGCGCTGCACCGGATGGCGTCGGAAACAGACCCGCTGGCGGACCGGACGATCGCGCTGGTGACCGCCATCGCGGCGGACGCCAAAAACCGCCTCGAACAGGAAGCCGACGCCGCGCGGGCCGCCAGTGCGATCACGGTGTGGAACCTGGCGATCATGATTCTGGTGATGCTGGCTGTCGCCTACGGCATGTCGAGAAAACACGCACGGGATCTGATCTTGCCGATCACCGCCCTGGCCGAGGCGACCCGAAAACTGGCGGCGGGTAGTCTAAGCGATAACATTAGCGCCGGTAGCAACGACGAACTCGGCGAACTCACCCGTTCGTTCAATATCATGCGAACTTCGATGCAACAAGCCCAAACGGTGTTGCGCGAAGCCTATGCCCTGCTGGAGCAGCGAGTTATGGAACGTACCGCCCAACTGGAAAGTACCAATTATTCCCTCATCAAGGAAATCGCGGTCCGCAACCAGACGGAAGCCGCCCTGCGGGAAAGCGAAGCCCGGCTGCGCGCCATGACCCGCGCCATGCCGGATCTGGTCTTTGTGGTCGACGAGGACGGGCGCTACCGGGAAGTGCTGGCCGCAGGACGGGACATCGGCGCCACCCTCATGCGGGGCAAAGTCCCCGCGCCCATCCGCGGCAAGCTGCTCAGCGAAGTCCACTCGCCGGAAATGGCGGCGTTTTTTCTCGATATCATTCTGCGGGCGCTCAGAACCCAGCAAATTCAAATCGCCGAATACGAACTGGAAACCTCTTCGGGTCCACGCTGGTTCGAGTCGCGCACCGCGCCGCTCGACGTGCAGTTCACCGACCGCTCCACCATCCCCGCCAACACCGCGCAACAACACCTGTTCCCGCCGCCCGAAGTGCAGATCGTCGCCAAGTCCGCCGCCATCGTGGTCGCCCGCGACATCACCAAGCGCAAGCAAGCGGAGGTGCAACTCCGCCAAGCCCAGAAGATGCACGCCATCGGTCAGCTCACCGGCGGCATCGCCCACGACTTCAACAACCTGCTCGCCGTCATCATGGGCAATCTCGAACTCCTGCACGAACAGTTGGCGGCTCAGCCCCGGCTGCACGAACTGGCCCAGCAGGCGCTGCGGGCGGTGGACCGGGGCGCCAATCTGACCCGGCGGCTGCTGGCGTT
>JBATDL010000158.1:0-2048 GCA_049663445.1 Candidatus Competibacter sp. | reverse complement strand
GCTCTGCTCCGGCCGGCCGCCGCGTTTCGAATCTTCGGCAACCGGGGATTTACACCGGCCGGCCGGCGAACCACTCCGTCAGTTCGTCGAGGCGGCTGACCACCACATCCGGTTCGACGTCCCAGGGATCGAACACCGCCTCCGGTTGCCGCCGGACCCAGGCGGCGCGTAGACCAGCAGCCTTGGCGCCGATCACGTCCCAGGCGTTGCTGGACACCAGCCAGGTGTCGCCGGGCGCGTGCCCGGCCCGCCGCGCCAGATAGGCATAGACCGCCGGATCGGGCTTGAAAGTGCGCAGATCGTCCACGCTGACCACATCCTCCAGGTACGGCAATACCCCGGCGTTGCTCAGCAACGCGCGAATGCTGGCCTCTACCCCGTTGCTAAAAGCCATCAACCGATGGTCCTGGGCCTTGAGCGCGGTCAGGGCGGCGGTGACTTCGGGAAAAGTCGGCAGGTAAAGGTAGGTTTCCAGCAGCCGGCCCTGATCGGATTCCGGCAAGTCGCAACGCAGTGCCTGCTGGGTATAAAGCAACGCCTGCCGGGTGCAGGCGTCAAAATCCACGTAGCGCTGCATCAATCCGCGCCGAAACGAGTATTCCAACTGCTTGGTCCGCCAAAGTTCGGCGAAACGGACGGCTTGTTCGCCGACCAGGGCCTGCAAGGGTTCGGCCAGGGCCAGCGGGTCCACCAGCGTACCGTAGACATCGAATCCCAAGGCGTAAGTTCTTTCCACGTTCAACTTCATCTTCCTCGTCTGAAGGGCTTGCTGTCGTCATGTTTACCCTGGTCTTTCCCGCTGCGGATCGTCGCCCGGATGATCTAGCTCGCCCGGATGACCGCGATCACCCACAACAACCAGGCCAGCAGAAAGCTCGCGCCGCCAAACGGAGTGATGGCGCCCAGCCAGCGGATACCGCTTAGAGCGAGCGCATACAAGCTGCCCGAGAACAGCAACAAACCTGCAACCATCAGGATGCCCGACCCGCGCAGGAGCGCCGTCGGTGGAATGTGCAGCGCCAGTAGCCCGACCGCCAGCAATCCCAGGGCATGATAGAAATGATAGTTCACCGCAGTTTCGTAAACGGCCATGAGATCCGGGGCCAGCGTCCTTTTCAGGGCGTGCGCGCCGAATGCGCCCATCGCCACCGCCAGCAGCATCCCACAGCCGCCCAGCGTCAAAAACACCTTTGCCCATACTGGCATCACGACTCTCCACGAAACTCGGTTGAACGGGCGGCACGCCTCATACCTTACCGGCAGCTCTTGGCGAAACGAATGTCGCGCTGGCCGACAGGGAATCTCAGGGAAGCGGACGAGCGTGCTATCGGTCAACAATATTCGCTTATCCCGCTCAGAGATGCTTGGGCATCGATCATACCCCAAAGCCACACTGCCGGCTAAACTTCCCCTCTTCCGATTGTGGGAATTTCCCGTCATACCGAACACCTTGCACCAGATGTGGTCAAGGGTAACATTGCGGCGATTCGGGATCGCGACAACCCGTCCGTCAGCCAGTACGCCGCCCGCTTCGGCCAGACCACACCGGCCGCGCCGGCATGCCCTGCGGCCACCCTAACATGTGGAGACGAATTCATGGCTTGGCTTTATCTGATCACCGCAGGCCTGTTTGAAATCGCTTGGCCAGTCGGCCTGAAACTGGCGCAGACACCGGGCCGGGTGGCTCTGGGCCTGGTGATCGCCGTAATCGGCATGGCCGTCAGTGGATTTTTGCTGTGGCTGGCCCAGAAAACCATTCCCATGGGCACCGCCTACGCGATGTGGACCGGCATCGGCGCAACGGGCGCCTTCCTGGTCGGAGTGATGTTCTATGGGGATTCGGCCAGTGCCGCGCGACTGGTTTCGGTGAGCCTGATCGTGGCCGGCATCATCGGTCTGAAACTGGCCCACGGCGCCGGTTGAACGAGTCACCGCCCGCTCCTACCCAGTGAGGCGTCTCAGTAAGAGACAGATAACGACCGAAAGTGTATTTACAAAAGAAACAGGTGTTTATAGCCATCGGGCGCACTATAGTGGTTCTACAAACG
>JBATDL010000157.1:0-5432 GCA_049663445.1 Candidatus Competibacter sp. | reverse complement strand
CCTGGGCTTCGATACCCAGCTCGTAGAGCTTGTAGATATAGCCGACTGAGCCGACCAGCATGATGATGCAATAGGCGCAACAGGCCAGCACCCCGAGCAGGCCGATGGCGCGGCGCAGCTTGTGCGGAAACTGACGCACCAGCACGTCGATGCCGATGTGCGCGCCAGTCCTGATTCCGTAGGAAACGCCGAACAGCACCAGCCAGGCGAACAGGAAGGTGACCAGTTCCAGCGCCCAGGTAAAACCGGTACCAAATACATAGCGGTTTATCACCTGAACGAAGGAGATGGTGACCATCAGCGCCAGTAGCAGGGCGATAAACCCTTCTTCCAGATGATGGACGATGCGGGCAAACATGGGGAACCCTCTGAGCGGAAGCCTGAAAAAACGCACCTCCCGGCGTTGTTCCGAACACCGGGAGGTGCGGCCGAGGAAGAATTACTTGTTGGCTGCCAAGGCTGCATCGACAATATCCTGACCAATATCAGGGGTGAACTTGTCATAGACCGACTTCATAGCTGTCTTCCAGGCCGCCAATTCCACGGGCGTCAGCGCCAGGATTTCACTCTTGCCGGAAGCCTTGATCTTCTGACGGTCGCCATCGCTGAACTCGGTGGCCCACTGGTTGACCTGCACCGTGACTTCGGTGAGGATTTCTTCCAAGATTTTGCGCACGTCCGCCGGCAGGCCATCCCAGAACTTGGTGTTGGTCACCAGCATGTAGCCCAGATAGCCGTTGTTGGTTTCGCTGATGTATTTCTGGACCTCGAAGAACTTCTGCGAATAAATGTTCGACCAGGGGTTTTCGGCGCCATCGACCACGCCGGTTTCCAAGGCTTGGTAAACTTCCGAGAACGCCAGTTTCTGCGGGAAGGCGCCAACCGCCTTGAACTGGGCTTCGAGAATGTCGGAAGACTGGATGCGGAACTTCATGCCCTTGGCATCTTCGGGCTTGCGCAGTGGCTTGTTGGCCGAAAGCTGCTTCATGCCGTTATCCCAATAACCGAGACCGGTCAGGCCCTTCTTTTTCATCGAGCCGAGGATCGACTGACCGATCGATCCGTTCTGGAAGCGGTGGACTGCGGCGATGTCCTTGAACAGGAACGGCAGATCGAACACTTGCACCTGCTTGGTGTAGCGGTCGAACTTCGACAGCGAAGGCGCGATCAGTTGCACGTCCCCGAGTAGCAGCGCTTCCATTTCCTTGCCGTCCCCGAACAGCGAACTGTTGGGATAGACTTCTACGGTTACTTTACCCTTCAGCCGTTCCTCGGCCAGCTTCTTGAACAGCAGGGCGCCCTTGCCCTTGGGGGTGTTCTCGGCGACCACATGCGAGAACTTGATCACGATTTCCGCATGGGCGATTCCGCTCAGCAGGGCCAGGGTGGCGCCCGTCAGTAGGGCATGAAAGAGGCTTGATTTGCGCATGAGCAGCATTCTCCTTTGAGCGTTGCTTTTTCTTGGTTCTAAGGTATTGAGGGCTAATCGATGGCATTAGCCCAATCATTCAGATTCGCGGCGGAACCGGAACCCTAGAAACTAAGCATAGAAAAAAAATGCCGTAATGCGCGGATAACGCGCATTACGGCATTTTGTTGCACCTTGATGGGGAGAGGAAGTTTTTAACTGCGGATGCCGGTGCCCCGGCGCAGCAGCCATAGGCTGTAACCAAACAGGACGGCGACGAACAGCAGGATGATGGCGAAGGCGAAGCGGATATCAATGTCCGACACGCCCAGGATGCCGTAACGGAAGGCGTTGATCATGTACAGGATGGGGTTAAACAGGGACGCGGTCTGCCAAAACGGCGGCAGCATCTTGATGGAGTAGAAGATGCCGCCCAGATAGATCAGCGGGGTGAGCACGAAAGTGGGCACTACCGAGATATCGTCGAAGCTCTTGGCGTAAATGCCGTTGAGCAACCCGGCCAGGGCGAACAGTACCGAGGTCAGGACGATCACCGCCAGCGTGACCAGCGGATGCCGCCACGGCAGGTCGGCAAAAAACAGCGAGACCGCCGCGACCACGCCGCCCACCGCCAGGCCTCGCGCCACCCCGCCGCCGACGAAGCCCAGCACGATGATGGTGTTGGGCAGGGGCGAGACCAGCATTTCCTCGATATGCCGCTGAAATTTGGCGCTGAAGAACGAGGATACCACGTTTGAATAGGCATTGGTGATCACCGCCATCATGATCAGGCCCGGCGCGATGTACTGGGGATAGCTCAAGCCTTCCATCGGCCCGATTTGGGCGCCGATCAGCGTGCCGAAAATGATGAAATACAAGGCGGTGGTCACCGCCGGCGGCAAAATGGTCTGGATCCAGATACGCAGGAAACGCAGGGTTTCCTTGATCAGAATGGTTTGCAGGGCAACGAACTGGGTACGAATGTTCATAGGGAATAGTGGGTTCCGGATCGCTAATGCCTGTTCCTTCTGGCAACAGCGCCATACTCTACTAATATTTCAATCAGTTTTCATGGTTCGAACAGCGAGGCGCGAACGTGGCGAAAACGGGGCGTCGGGCGAAGACCGTCAAACAACAGGGGGAGGCCGGCATGTCGGACGAGAACGCGCAAACCGCAACAGAGATGCCTGAGAATTCCGAGCGTGCGCCTTCCCAGGAGCACGACCCTCAGACCGCGAAATTACCGATGAGCGGCATCCGCGTCATCGACGTGGGTACCTTTTTGGCTGGCCCCTACGCGGCTTCGGTTCTGGGCGAGTTCGGCGCCGAGGTGCTCAAGGTGGAACATCCGCTGGCAGGCGACCCGATGCGGCGCTTCGGCACGGCGACCAAGCGCCACGATGCCACTCTGGCTTGGCTCAGCGAAGCGCGCAATAAAAAATCGGTGCTGATCGACCTGCGGCAGCAAGAAGGTGTGCAACTGTTCCTCAAGCTGGTCGAGAAATCCGACGTGCTGATCGAAAACTTTCGGCCGGGGACCATGGAGGAGTGGGGTATCGGTTGGAAGGAGCTGAGCGAGATCAATCCCGGTCTGGTTTTTTTGCGGGTGTCGGGCTACGGCCAAACCGGACCCTACCGCCACCGCTCCGGCTTCGCCCACATCGCCCATGCTTTCGGTGGGCTGTCCTATCTGGCCGGTTTTCCGGGTGAGACGCCGGTGGTGCCCGGCACCGCGCCGCTGGGCGATTACCTGTCGAGCCTGTACGGCGCGATCGGCATCATGCTAGCTCTGCGCCACCGGGAAAAAACCGGGCGCGGCCAGATTGTCGATATCGGTATTTACGAGGCCGTATTCCGCCATCTGGATGAAATTTCCGCCTCTTACGGCTTGTTCGGCAAGGTTCGGGAACGCGAGGGAGCCGGCAGTTTCGTCGCGGTGCCGCACGGGCATTTCCGCACCCGAGACGATAAATGGATCGCCATCGCCTGTACCACCGACAAAATGTTCGAGCGGCTGTCCGAGGCGATGGAGCGGCCGGAACTGGCCTCTTCCCGGCTCTACGGCGAGCAACGCAAGCGGCTGGCGGCGCGCGATGAAGTCAACCGGATCGTCATCGAGTGGGTGGGGTCTCTCAGCCGCGACGAGGTGCTGAATCGTTGCCTGGAGAAGGAAGTCCCGATCGGCAAGGTGAACAGCATCGCCGACATCTTCGAGGACGAGCATTTCCAGGCGCGCGGCAATCTGGCTCGGCTGGAAGAGCCGGGCTTGGGTGAGGTGGTGGTGCCCGGCGTGACGCCCCGGCTATCGTTGACGCCCGGCCAGATCAGCAATCTCGGGCCACCGATGGGCAACGCGACCTATGAAATCATGCGCGAGCTGCTCGGGCTGTCGGCCGAGGAGATCAAGCAATTGCGCCAGCGTAAAATCATCTAGCGAGCGAGAGCACCATGACGACCGCAACTTCTCAGGCTGAACTGCCGCTCGCCGGCATCCGGGTCATCGACGTGGCCACGGTGATCGCGGCGCCCTATTGCGCGACCATCCTCGGTGAATTCGGCGCCGATGTGCTCAAGGTGGAACACCCGATGGGCGGCGATGTTTGCCGCAAGTTCGGTACGCCGACCCATCGCGGCGACACGCTGGCCTGGCTCGGTGAGGCCCGCAACAAGAAGTCGGTGACCATCGACTTGCACCGCCCCGACGGCGTCGAGCTGTTCAAGCGCTTGATCGAAAAGGCGGACGTGTTGTGCGAAAACTTCCGAACCGGAACGCTGGAAAAGTGGGGCCTGGGCTGGGAGGTGCTGCAACGGATCAATCCCGGTCTGATCATGCTGCGGGTGACCGGCTACGGTCAGACCGGTCCGTACCGGGACCGGCCCGGCTTCGCCCGTATCGCGCACGCCGTCGGCGGCATCGCCTATCTGTCCGGGATGCCCAAGGGGACTCCGGTCACGCCGGGCTCGACCACGCTGGGCGATTATCTGACCGGCCTGTACGGCTGCGTGGGGGTGTTGATGGCCTTGCGTTATCGCGAGCAAACCGGTTTGGGCCAGTATGTCGATGCCGCCCTGTACGAGTCGGTGTTTCGTTGCACCGATGAATTGGCGTCGGCCTTTGCCATGTTCGGCACCGTGCGCGAGCGGCACGGGCCGACCCATAACGATTTCGCCTGTCCTTACGGCCATTTTCCGACCAAGGATGGGAAGTGGGTGGCCCTCGCCTGCGCGACCGATAAGCTGTTCGGACGGCTGGCCGAAGCGATGGGGCGGCCGGAACTGGCTTCTTCCGGGCTTTATGGCGAGCAGAAAACCCGGTTGGAGAACCGCCATGACGTCAACGAGATCGTGCGGGACTGGTGCGGCTCCCTGACTCGTGAGGAAGTACTCAAGCGCTGTTATGCGACCGGCGCGCCGGCTGGCCCGCTGAACAACATCGCCGATATTTACGGCGACCGGCAGTTTCATGCCCGGCGCAATCTGGTGGCCATCGATGACGAGGATTTGGGCGAGACCATCGTTGTGCCGTCGGTCATTCCCCGGTTGTCGGAAACGCCGGGGCAAATCCGCCATCTTGGCCCCAAACTCGGACAGCATACCGAGGAAGTGCTCGGCGAGCTGCTGGGAATGAGCCAAGAGGAAATCGCTGAGCTGAAGAAGAAGCGGGTGATCTAGCTTTTCGCGCGCATGGGTCGATTGTGGATGAGGCGAGGCCGGATGCCGGGCGGGTGGAGTGGCGAGCGATGGCGCGCTGCCGTCGCTGACAGCAATGACTGGTTGATTATAGTTGTTGTTGTAGTTGAAATTTCCATATTTAACAATTGCTTGACACAGGCTTGCTGTGATTATACGTCAAAATCGACGTAAAGTAAGGCGTCATTTATGAGGTCTACTTCTTGTTCATCGGCGCTTCGCGCCGATGAACGGGCGCGAGTTGAGTCGAGCTTCGAGTTCTCGGCGCTTCGCGCCGTCGAACTCTCGTTCGAGCGTCACCCCTTCGGGGCGACTTCGTCGTCCCGTACTCGCG
>JBATDL010000156.1:0-5776 GCA_049663445.1 Candidatus Competibacter sp. | reverse complement strand
GGTTTCCACCGTGCGGGCGGGCGTGGTGGGGATGCCGAGTTCCTCCAGTCCGTAGCCCTGGGTGTTGGCCACCCGGCCGACCGCGACCAGCACCTGATCGAAGGGGATGCGCACGTCCTGGCCGTCGTGCTCGGCGATCAGCACCTTTTCGCCGTTTTCGATTTCGAACTGCTTGGCCTTGTGATTGACGAGCACCTCGATGCCTTCCTCACGGAAACGCCGCGTCACCAGTTCCGAGACTTCCGGATCTTCCCGGATCATGATGCGCGGCGCCATTTCCACCTGGATGACCTGGGCGCCGAGACGGGCGAAGGTTTGGGTCAGTTCCGAGCCGATCGGCCCGCCGCCCAGCACTACCAGCCGCCGGGGCAACCCGCGCAATTCCCAAACGTTGTCGGAGGTGAGATAGCCGACCTGTTCCAGCCCCGGAATCGGCGGCACGAACGGTCGGGCGCCGGCGGCGATGACGATGCTGCGGGTGGTTAAAGTTCGCGTTCCCTCAGCGGTGGTTACGTCCACCGTCCAAGGCGAGGTGATTTTCGCCGTGCCTTCAAGCACATCCACGCCCAGATCGGTGTAGCGCTCCACCGAATCGTGCGGCTCGACCGTCTTGACCACCCGCTGCACCCGCTCCATGACATCGGCAAAATCGAACTCGGCCTCGGCCTTGCGGATGCCGAATTCCTGGGAGCGGCGCATGTGGGACAACAATTTGGCCGAGCGGATCAGGGCTTTGGAAGGGACGCAGCCGGTATTCAGGCAGTCGCCGCCCATCTTGTGCTTCTCGATCAGCGTCACCTTGGCCTTGACCGCAGCGGTGATGTAGGCGCTGACCAGTCCGGCGGAGCCGGCGCCGATGACGATGAGATTGCGGTCGAAACGGGCGGGTTTGGACCACTTCGCGTAGACGCGCCGTGCCTGGACCGCCGCGACGATTCTCTTGGCGATCAGCGGGAATACGCCGAGCAGAGCGAAGGAAGCCAGCAGACCCGGCGACAGAATGCCCCGCAGTGAGTCAATTTGCGCCAATTGGGTACCGGCGTTCACGTAGACCAGGGTACCGGCCAACATGCCGATCTGACTGACCCAGTAGAACGTCCCGGTGCGGATGGGAGTGAGGCCCATCACCAGGTTGATGACGAAGAAGGGGAAGATCGGCACCAGCCGCAGGGTGAACAGGTAGAAGCCACCTTCCTTTTCCACCCCGGCGTTAATGGTTTTCAGCCGCTCGCCGAACTTGCCTTGTACCCAGTCGCGCAGCACGAAACGTGAGACGAGGAAGGCCAGGGTGGCACCCAGGGTCGAGGCAAAGGAGACAATCACCGTGCCCCACAGCAACCCGAAGATGGTGCCGGCGACCAGGGTCATGATCGCCGCGCCCGGTAGCGACAGGCCGGTCACCGCGACGTAGATGGCGAAGAAGATCCCGGCGGTCAGGACCGGTTGCGCCGTGCGGTAGACTTCGATGGTGGCCTGTTGGGATTTAAAGAAGTCCAGACTGAGGTAGTGGCCCAGATCGAAGGCGAGGAAGGCGCCGACCAGCAGGACGAGCGCCGCGATCAGCAATAACTTGCGTGAGTTCATGGGTGTTGGCTCCAACTCCCGGCTTGCGGGCGATGACTCGATGAAAGGAGTTTGTGGGTTTAGTCGGAGCGGGGATTGAAAACTTACAGCAGTGCCACATCGCCTCAAGACGCTGATCGGCTAAGGTGGCGACCGCGTCGCGGCTGCGCGAAGAAGGGTTTGGGGCTGCGGGCAAACGGGACGGTGCGGGTTCTAGGTACGCACAAGAAAGCTCTGGCCGAATAAGAACGCTGGTTTGGTGCGACGAAACCCACGCTTCGGCCCACGGGTTGACCCGGCGGACTCAGCCGGTTGGACGGTCGTCATCCTGGAGCGGGTCCGCTGGTTTTGGGTGGATCAGCAGTGCGGTGGTAAAGATGCCACGCTGTTGAAAGAGGTCATGCAATCGATGGCCGCGTCTTCGCCAGATCGGTCACGATCTCGTAGCCCTCGACCCAAAGGTGCTTTCCTTGACCTGCGGCACATCTTTTGGCCCCCACAGCGGAGGAACTTCAAGGCTCCCTCTGCCAGCGTCACCGCTAGGGTCGGATGGACGCTGAGCGTCGTAACTGAGCCGGCATACCCGGTTGACGGGTGAAATTCAGTTCCGTCGTGTGAAGACACCGTCCGGACGATGGTATCGGAACCGGGCAATGTGCCCACTGCCCGGACCCTCGCGCTTGACTAACTGGTTACGCCTGTAGGAAAGCAAGAAGCAATCATTGACTAGGGGCTTATAATCCTAAGATTGGTTGCTGCCCCTAAGGGAGTTGGGGTGGTGCCGCCCGAACTGCCGACAGTGATAGCGTATCCCGTTGCACTCGGTGCACCAGATGAATCGACCACAAACAGATAGGCTGTCTGTCCCGTAGTAAATTTCCCAAGATTTACCGTGATGCCAATCGATCCATTGCTCCAAGCATATGGAATTTGTGGTTCGATAATTGTTGCATTCGCCAAGTTGGTATTGTTTGCAAGGACCACTCTTGCAAGAGTGTGATCAAGATAAACATCTGCAAAGTATCTCCAATTATTGGGGTTTCCGTATCCTCGAGCATATCCGCCTATAGCTTCGGTACGAGACGTGCCCGCCCATGTAAATTCTGTGGGTCCGGAATAATCAATTTTTTTCACACCGTTTTCGTAAAGCTTGATGTATCCATTATTTTGAGAGGTGTACTTCATCTCATATTCAATCTTTATCCATGAACCAGCCATCGGAGAAAGTCCACCTTCCCACCATGTGTTATGTCCATTCATATCGGGATTCATCAGTGGGTTTGATGTCCCCCACTGCCCTGCACCCGCTTTGCTAAGACCAAATAAATTTGTATACCATGAATCATCCGTTATATAAGGTGCTGCGCCTCTATCATAGTGAAATGTCTTAAAATTCTCGTCAGCGGGAGTGCCAAGCCCGAAAACCCAATTATTATCAGCCCGATAGTAGAAGCTGATGTAGCTGTAGGCAGGAAAACTGGAAATAGTTCGGCTTTTCCAGAACATAACATCGGGGCCACCTCGCCCACCGCAGCCTGTATCGTAACCGTTTTCTCCATGTGCTCCAGCAATGTACTTGGAAACATTAGCGTGTGGCAATCCAATGCCCCGAATCGGGGTTGTGTATCGTGTAAAATACGCAGAGTTTCCACAATCAGGCCATGCGCCGTCCCATTTCTCTAGTATGCTTGTCCCACTTGCATCGTCCCATACGATCGGAGCGATATTCTCCTTACTACCGAAGCCGTTGCCAGATATTGTGGCTGTGGCTTTGTGGCCAAAGGTTCCCGAGACTTGAGAAATTGATGGGGCCGCGAATGCAGGAGTAACGGCGACCATCGCAATCACTGAAGCAAGCGCCGGCCAAAGCCTTTTAGATGAGGGAGGACCAATATTATAATTCATGACGTACCTCGAAATACTTTCTTTGAAAATAAGGTCAAATTAATTCCCAATGCGGTGGATTTTTCCAAGCATTGGATAATTCGCAAAAGGCTATCCCACCTATTTTTACCTCCATTGCCTCAGTAAATGGGTTCCTTCGAAAACCAATATATTTGGTTCGATGGATAGCCATTTGTCTATCGATGTTCAACCTACAAGCCAACAATGGGCTTGTAGGCAAAGATGTTGTCGGTCATCCTGTTGCTACAATGAATTGTGGCCGATTTGCGAGAGAAAATCCCCCAACCCTCCTCTTTCGAAGAGGGTGCCGCGCCAGCGGCAGGGGGATTTAGCTCGCTAACTTAAAGAGGGTTGCTATGGATGGCTAGAATGCTGCCACCGCCTTGTTCATATCGCTCGCAATCTCGGTTGCGCTCAAGGCACGGTTGTAGATCCGAACCTCGTCGATCAGACCATTGAAGTAGCGCGCGTAGCTGCTATCCCAATAGTACCGACCCAGATCGAGCGGTTGCGTGTTCTTCTGCACCGGTCCGACAGCCGTCGTAGACGAACCTTTGGCCACTCCATTGATGTAAAGGGTCATCTTGGAAGTACCATCGGCTACGTATTGGTAGACGAACGCCACATGCTGCCAGCCGCTGGTGTTTAGCGCGGTGCTGGAGGTCAAGGATGAGCTATTACTCTCATCTTTGAATAGCTCGGTTTCAACCTTGCCCGATCCGCTGTAATCGCCGGCGGAGAACATGAATCCGCGTGCGGGCGTGCCGTTGGTCGTGCCTTGCTTGGCCAGTATGGGTCGGCGGTCAGCGAGGTTTTTCGGATAAATCCACGCTTCCAGCGTCATGTTGGTGGTCAGGTCGAGCGAATCGGCGTCCGGAATGGTGACCCAGTTGCTGGACCCATTGAAGGAGAGGGCATTGCCGAACTTGCCCGTGGTCCGAGTGGCGCCGTTGATCGCACCGTGATTGCCTTGTCCGGAGGTATCAACCACGGTGTTGCCGCTAGCTTCATCGAAGCTATAAGCAGCCACCAACCCACTGTCTCCAGCTACGGTGATATAGCTGGTCTTGGTTTTGGTATTGCTGCCAGCGGGACCGGTGGCGGTCAGTTTCACGGTGTAGGTACCCGCTTTGGCGTAAGTATGCGTGGGATAGGAGTCGGTACTGGTAGTGCCGTCACCAAAATCCCATTGATAACTGGTGGTGGTCCCGCTGGAGGTGTTGGTGAAAGTCGCCACCAATGGAGCCTTGCCCGTCACCGGATTTGCACCGAAATCGGCGACTGGCAGCGCTGCTGTTACCAAGATAGTCTTGGTGGATGTGGCGCTGGCGCCGCTTGGCCCGGTAACCGTGAGCCTGGCGGTGTAAGTACCCGGCGTGTTGTAAGTCACCATCGCGGTCCGAGCCGTGCTGGTGATGCCGTTGCCGAAATCCCAAGAGTAACTGGTGATATTGCCGGTCGAGGTGTCGGTAAAGGTCGTCAACAACGGTGCGGTTCCATTGGTCGAGCTGGCACTGAAACTGGCCACCGGCGCTGGCTCGGTCACCTTGATATAAGCAATTTTCGACTCAACATTGCTGCCTGCCGAGTTGCTGGCCGTGAGCGTGACGGTGTAGGTACCAGCCTTCGTGTACGTTTTGCTGGGATTCCGATTCGCGCTGGTAGCACCGTCGCCGAAATTCCAGGACCAGGCAGTGACCGTGCCCGTCGAAGTATCGGTGAAATTGACAGCCAGCGGTGCAAGGCCTGAAGTCAGGTTCGCGTTGAAGTTGGCTGTTGGAGCAGCAACGGCAGCTACATAGGTCGCCGTGTAGGTTTTCGGCGAAGCATCCACCGTAATTGCATGGGTGGCCGTACCGCCATCGGACCATGCGCTGAAGCTGTAACTTTTCTGGCCGGCTGGCGCGCTAATGGTTTGCTGGGATCCGATAGTCGCTTCCACCGTGAACGGCGTCGCGCGCGAAACTCCGCCGTAGCTTAGGGGTAGCCCACGGGGTTCAGTCGTAAACGTGTACTGTACCGTAGTGCTGTTGGCGGTTACCGGATTGTTCATGTCGGCCAGGATTTCGCTCGCGTTCAAGGCCCGGTTATAAATCCGAACCTCGTCGATCAGACCATTAAAATAACGAGCATAACTGCTGCTATAAAAATATCGTCCGAGATCGAGCGGTTGCGGGTTGGCTTGCAGCGGCCCGACAGCGGCGTTATTCGAGCCACTGGCGACCCCATTGATGTAAACGGTCATGGTGGAGTTGCCGTTAGCCAGGTATTGGTAGACGAATGCCACATGCTGCCAGCCGCTGGTGTT
>JBATDL010000155.1:0-1952 GCA_049663445.1 Candidatus Competibacter sp. | reverse complement strand
GCACGGGAACGACGATGCCCGATGCGAAACCGGGGTCCAGCGCGATGGCCCGGTCCATTTCGTGACAACAATACAGGCTGCTCAAATAATCCACCGACAGCACCAGCAAATGCTTGTCGGCCTGATCCTGAAGGGTGTCCATTTGCCCGATTACCGCCCTGCCCAGTTCAAATCGCTCCCGGTCGATTAACACGTCCGCGCCACCTGCTTTCAGGCAAGGCACCAACCGTCCCCAAACCCAATCCCCCTGACGATGGCAATAGCTGACAAATATTTTGGTCATTTTATTCCTTTTCGCACAGATGGTTGACTATAGATCTCTCCAAAAAATTATGCTGATTGGCGAACGAAAATCCCTTGAACTCTCCTTTTCAACTTCTGTCCAGATGCGTGGACCCGTCAGTCGGAAAGTCGGAACGATACACCGCAGGTCTCAACGGTTATTATCAGGATATTTCTCGGATCATGGAGTCAAATTATTGATAGGCACTTGAAAAACACCATACGAGAGGAGGATTGACCATGATCGAACAACTGCCATCCGCTTCACCGGCGATCCTGGGCTTCAAGCTCCAAGGCAAACTCCACGACCAGGACTATCAAACCTTCGTTCCCACGCTCGAAGCCGCGATTGCCGCACACGGCAAGATCCGGATGTTGGCCCAATTCGAGGACTTCCACGGCTGGGATCTTCATGCCATGTGGGACGACTTCCAGTTCGGCGTCAAACACTATTCCGATCTCGAACGAATCGCCATTGTCGGGGACCGCAAATGGGAAGAGTGGATGGCGAAGCTCTGCAAGCCGTTCACCAAGGCCAGCGTGAACTACTTCGACGTCAGCCAAATCGATGCGGCCTGGATCTGGCTGCGTGAGGGCGCTTAATCCGCCATCCGATTGTTGGCAAAGCGGCCGGTGCCTTGGAGCATGGCACCGGCGCCGTGGGGAAGTGGCGGGACCGGCGCGCGCTCGGAGCGCCGGCCCCTCTTGTCTTGCGCTTACAGCTCGATCCGAGTGCCCAGCAACTTCAGGAACGCGCTCAGCCAGGCAGGATGAGCGGGCCAGGCTGGCGCGGTGATCAGGTTGCCCTCCACATGCGCGTCCTCCAAGCCAATATCGGCATAACGACCGCCGGCCCGTTCCACGTCGGGACCGCAGGCCGGATAGGCCGAGCAGGAGCGGCCTTCCAGCACGCCGGCCGCCGTCAGCACCTGCGCGCCGTGGCAGACCGCCGCGATCGGTTTGTTGGCCCCGGCGAAGTGGCGGACGATCTCGATCACCGTGGGATTCAGGCGGATGTACTCCGGTGCCCGCCCGCCGGGGATCACCAGCGCGTCGTAATCCTCGGCTCTGACCTCGGCAAAGGTGGCGTTGAGGGTGAAATTGTGGCCCGGTTTTTCGCTGTAGGTCTGCGCGCCGTCGAAATCGTGGACTGCGGTGCGGACCTGGTCGCCGGCTTTTTTATCCGGACAGACCGCCTCGACCGTGTGCCCGACCATTTGCAGGGCCTGAAACGGCACCATGACTTCGTAATCCTCGACGTAATCGCCGACCAACATCAAGATTCGCTTAGCACTCATGAGGGTTCTCCTGGGGTTTCGAACGTTGGGTTGATATCCAGCTTCACGACGACCTGATGGATGTTGCCGTCCCGAAACAGCGGCACGCAAGCCGCGCCGTCGTCGTCGATCATGCCGGGCGCATCGTCGATTTCCACCGCCGCGACCCGCTCCGCCCGGCCGCTGGGATTGCGCACTTCGATTTCATAGACTGCCTCGCCATCCGGCAAGCGGTAGCGCAGGCTAAAGCCCGGCCAAGCATCCGGGATGCAGGGTCGCAGGCACAGGGTATGCCCCTCGACCAGTTCCAGGCCGAGAATGGATTCCAGCATCACCCGCAGCAGCCAACCGGCCGAGCCGGTGTACCAGCTCCAGCCGCCACGGCCGACATGC
>JBATDL010000154.1:0-2225 GCA_049663445.1 Candidatus Competibacter sp. | reverse complement strand
CGCTTCGTTCTACGCGCTGACCATTCCACTGACCGGCATCCTGTTTCTCAAAAGGCAATGGCTGTTGGGTCAGCGCTACGGCTTTACCACGCCCGGCGCGATGCTGGCCTACTATTTCCGCTCCGATCTGTTGCGCGTCCTGGTGGTGGGGGTGGCGCTATTTTTCTCGGTGCCGTATCTGGGCCTGCAACTGCGTGCCGCCGGCTTTCTATTCAACGTCCTGACCGATGGCCTGCTGGGTGAACAGTTCGGCATGTGGGTACTGGCCAGCGTGGTACTTAGCTACGTGGCGTCCGGTGGCTTGCGCACCGTGGTTTGGGTAGCGGTGCTGCAAGTAGTGCTGCTGGCGACCGGCATCGTCGTCGTCGGCCTGCTGACTCTGCACTACATCGGCGGCTGGGATCGGTTCATCGCCGGGGTGATCGCCTTGGCTGGGGACGATCCGGTCCGCACCCCGGACGGTTACAGCCACTATCTGGCGATACCTGGCGCGGTGCAGTGGGTGCGCGACGGCTCGCAGGCCGTCGGCGGGGCCTGGACCGGGACCATGGTGCTGACCTATCTGATCGCGCTGATGGGCATCCAGATATCACCGGCCTTTTCGATGCTGGCGCTGGCCAGCCGCCGCCCGGCCTTCGCCGCCCAGCAGGTATGGGCCTCGGCCTTCGCCATCGGGTTGATCCTGACGGTGTTCACCGCTATTCAGGGGATTGGCGGCCATTTTCTCGGGGCCGACCCCGCGTTCATGGCCGCGCATCCCGATTTGGTCAACCCGGTCATGGCGGGCGAACTTCAGCACCGCGATCTGCTGGTGCCGGAATTGATTAATCTGCTTGGCACGACGGCGCCTTGGCTGGTGGGACTGCTGGCTATCGCGGCATTGGCGGCGATGGAGTCCACCGCCTCCTGCTACATGGCTACCGCCGGCGGCATGCTGGCCTACGATGTGTTCCAGCGCTTCCTGCTGCCCAACGCCGACGATCACACCCTGAAATTCGTCGGTCGCATGGGCGTGGCGGGAGTGGTGATACTGGCGCTGCTGGTGGCGAGCACCTCGGCCGATGCCCTGGCGCTGCTGGGCGGGCTGGCGGTGTCCTACGGTGTACAGATGGCGCCGGCGCTAGTCGCGGTGTGCTATTGGCCGTACCTGACCCGACAGGGGGTGACCGCCGGCCTGCTGGTGGGACTGGCGACGGTAACGCTAACTGAAGCAGCCGGGCTGCGCTGGTTCGGAATCACCGCCTGGGGGCGCTGGCCGCTCACCGTCCACGCCGCCGCTTGGGGCCTGCTGGCCAATTTCGGCATCGCAATCCTGCTGTCAGCCTTCACTCGCGATGATATCGAGCGCAAGGCCGAATGCCACCGCTGGCTGGCCAAACACGCCGCGCTGCCGCCGCGTAAACGCCGCTGGGTTTTGCCCATCACGGTATTGACGGTACTGTGGTTGCTGTTTGCCGCCGGACCCGGCGCGGTGATCGGCAACAGTCTGTTCGGCGATCCTAACCAGCCGGCCACCTGGCTGTTTGGCATTCCTTCGATCTGGGCTTGGCAGATGCTGGGTTGGGCGGTCGGCGTCGGCGTGCTGGCACTGCTGGCCTATTTTCTGGAATTGAGCACGGTCGCTCCGAATCTTGGCGGACCGGATACGTCCGGCGACCCACTGCCCCCCGACAACCCTGCTCAACATTCCGCTCCTTGAGTGTACTATCACGAAAAACCCAATGAACTCGGCGATTCAGTGGTGTTCCTGACATGGATATACTGATCTGCATCTATTTGAATAAGAAGCAGTTATAGGAGTCATATATTCAAGCTAAAGCGCTGCCATCGACCCACACATCGACCGCTCAGGGAATCCCCAGCCATTTGTGGGTTTGCAGGCTCAACCGCCACTGCGGGTGGGCCAGGCAATAGGCGATGGCGGCTTGGGTATGGGCATCCCGGTCGGGACCGTCCAGCGGTTGCAGGAAGAAATACTGGAACGCCAAGTCTACAAAACAGGCTGGTTGCGCTTCGGGTTCGGGCTGGGGATAAACCAATTTTAATTCATCGCCCTGAGTGAGTTTCAAGGCGGCATCGGCCTTGGGGCTGACGCAGATCCAGTCCAGGCCAGGCGGGGCCGCTAAGGTGCCGTTGGTCTCCACCGCCACCTCGAAGCCTCGGACGTGCAGGGCGCTAATCAGCGGTTGGTCCAATTGCAGCAGCGGCTCGCCGCCGGTGCAGAC
>JBATDL010000153.1:0-6086 GCA_049663445.1 Candidatus Competibacter sp. | reverse complement strand
GGGCCGCTTTGGGCGGGATCGGCGGTTTTGGCGCGACTTGGGGTGGGGTCGGCGATTCGGGCGGCGGAGTCGGGCGCGGTTTTTCCTCTTCCGCCAGCGCGGCTTCCAGGTGCTGCTTGAATGCCGTCATCGATTGCAACCGTTGTTCCGGTTCCACCGCCAGCGCCCGAAGCAGCGCGGCGTCAATCCCGGGCGGCAAGTCGGGGATCACCTGGCGGGCCGGTTTGAGTAAGTCCGGTTGTTGCAGCAGTTCGGCCTGCTTGCGATCCAGCGCCGAGGGCAGCCGTTGTCCGGTTAGCATGAAGTACAGCGTGGCCGCCACGGCGTAGACGTCGGTCCATGGCCCCTGTCGGTTTAGATGACCTTGCAGGTATTGTTCGTAGGGGGCAAAGCCTTCGGAGAAGATCAGTAGGCTGCGGGTGTGGGTGCTGCTCACCTGCCGGGCCGAGCCGAAGTCCAGCAGAATCAGTTCGTCGTCCCGATTCAGATACAGGTTGCCCGGTTTGATGTCCCGGTGCATGAAGCCGGCTTGATGCACTTTCTGCAAGCCGTCCAGCACCGGTAGCAGCAACTTGATCGCTCGTCGCCACGGCAAGCGGACTCCCGGTTGTCCTCTCCGGGGCGGTTTCAGATGCCGCGCCAAGTCTTCGCCTTCGTAGTAGTCCATGACCAGGTAGGCGGTGTCGTTCAGTTCGAAGAAGTTTATGACCCGCACCAGATGCGGATGGCGTAACTGCGCGATCGTTTGCGCCTCCTGTAGGAAGGTTTTTAGTCCGTAGTGGAACAGGTCTTCATGCTCGTGGACGTTGAGCACCACCATCTTGCGATTGGTCGAGCGCCCGACAAATTCGCTGGGGTAGTATTCCTTGACCGCGACCTTCATCTTCAGGGTCACGTCGAAACCGCGATAGGTGATCCCGAATCCGCCCTGACCCAGCTTTTCCCCGACCACGTAGCCCTTGAGTTGCGTCCCGACCGGCAGCAGCGCGGCGGATTGCCCCTCCAGACCGGCGCGGTAATGGCAAATCGGGCATACCCCGGCCGCGTCCCATTCGCGCGGGTGGAAACACCCCGGACAGGTCACCTCGACCGGCTGGACGCGGGTTTCTTCCGATGACGCGGTCATGCGGCAAACTCCCTCGATAAATACGGTTGTACGATTATTGTATCAGGGCAATAGGATAGCGCCGTTTTCCAAGACGCTCGATGTGGGCGCTTCTTTTCGTTGCCGCGCGACGGCGACCCGGGGTGCGGGAACCGGGAAAATCGAACCCCTGACTACCCGCGCATCGCACTCGCCGCGTTGACCGAATTCGGTATGCCGGCGATACTGCGCCAACCCCACCGCTCGATCCGACCCGGCCATGTCCGTTCCGCATCCTCACGATGTCTTCGTTCGCGATTTCCTTGCCGATCTCGACCAAGCGAGGGCCTTCTTTCGTTTGCTCCTGCCGCCCGCTTTCCAAACCGAATTCGACCTTGACACGCTCGCCGCCGAACCGACCAGCCTGATCGACGAAACCCTCAACGAACTGCAATCCGACCTGTTGTTCTCGCTAACCACCCGTTCCGGCGAACCGCGTCAGTTGTACCTGCTGTTCGAGCACAAGTCATATCTGGACCCGGGGCTACTCGCCCAACTACTCGGTTATCTGGGCCGTCTGTACGGCAAACAACCCGTCCGGACGCCGATCCTCCCGCTGGTGCTTTATCACGGCGCGGCGTCGTTCACTCTCCCACTCCGCTTCGGCGACGAGTTTGCCCTGACCGCCGCGCAACAGGCCCTGTTGCGGCCCTACCTGCCGGACTTCGGCTACCTGCTCTACGATCTGAGCGACTGGCAACCGCCCACCGAACCGCCGCTGGCGATTCAGGTGTTTATCGAAGCCCTGCGCAACGCCGCCAGCGGCGATCCCGAACGCACCCGGCGCCTGCTCGAACTGGCCGTTGGCCTGTATGGGGAACGCAACGGCGCGCGCATCGTCCATGCTTTACTGACCTACCTGTTCCATGTGACCCCGCTGGCTCCCGACGCCGTGCGCGGTCTGCTGACCCATTCCCGACCTGAGCTGGAGAACGCCATGCTTACCGCTGCGCAGCAACTTTACGAACGTGGCCATCGCGAGGGCGAAGCCAAACTGTTACGGGAACAACTCGAATATAAATTCGGGGCGCTGCCGAAACGGATTCAGCAACGCCTGGCTGAGGCCGATGAGGCAGATTTGCGGACGTGGAGCCTGCGGTTGTTGAGCGCCGCCACCCTTGATGAGGTGTTCCCCAAAACGCCCCGGCGTCGCCCGCCCGCCTGATTCGTAGTCAAAAAAGCTCCTTGATCGTCGCCGCGCTCCAGCGTGGGAGCCCGACCAAAAAGCCCAATCGCCGTCCGCCGCAAACCCGCCGCTACAGCCCAATTTTTCCACAAGCCTCACCATTCCTCCCTCTCCCAGCGAGAAGGGGCCACAGGGAGGAGTCCGAACGCTGCGGACGCCGACAAACTCCTTCCCTAGCGCCCCCCCAACGGCGATGCTATAGTTCCCCGCCGATGTTATTGTTCAAAAATTACCGATGACGCGCAAACTTTACATCAAGACCCACGGTTGTCAGATGAACGAGTACGACTCCGCCAAAATGGCGGATGTCCTGCGCGTGGCCCACGGTCTGGAACGCACCGACGATCCCGACCAGGCGGACGTCTTGCTGCTCAATACCTGCTCCATCCGCGAAAAAGCCCAGGAAAAGGTGTTTTCGCAACTGGGCCAGTGGAAAGCCCATAAATCCCGCCGTCCCGGCGCAGTGATCGGCGTCGGCGGTTGCGTCGCCAGTCAGGAGGGCGAGGCGCTGCGCGAGCGGGCGCCGCAGGTGGATTTGGTGTTCGGCCCGCAAACCCTGCACCGGCTGCCGGACATGCTGTCGGCCGTGTGGGCCAACCGCCGCCCCGTGGTCGATGTCTCCTTCCCGGAAATCGAAAAATTCGACCGGCTGCCGGAACCGCGCGCCGAAGGGCCGACCGCCTTTGTGTCGATCATGGAAGGATGCAGTAAATACTGCACCTTCTGCGTGGTGCCCTACACCCGGGGCGAGGAAGTCAGCCGGCCATTCGCCGCCGTGCTGACCGAAGTGGCGGCGCTGGCGACGCAGGGCGTGCGCGAAATCACCCTGCTCGGCCAGAACGTCAACGCCTACGCCGGGCCGACCGACGACGGCGAAACCGCCGATCTGGCGCTGCTGATCGAATACGTCGCCGCCATCGACGGTATCGACCGCATCCGCTACACCACCTCCCACCCGGTGGAATTCTCCGACCGGCTGATCGAGACCTACAGCCGCGTCCCACAACTGGTCAGTCACCTGCACCTGCCGGTACAGAGCGGTTCCGACCGCATCCTGGCGCTGATGAAACGTGGCCACACCGTACTGGAATACAAGGCCAAGATCCGCAAGCTGCGCGCCGCGCGCCCGGACATCAGCGTGTCCTCGGATTTCATCGTCGGCTTCCCCGGCGAAACCGAGCGGGATTTCGAGGCAACCCTGGCGCTGATCGACGAAATCGGCTTCGACCACAGTTTCAGCTTCCTCTACAGCCCCCGGCCCGGCACCCCCGCCGCCAGCCTGGCCGACCCCACGCCACTGGCGCTTAAAAAAGAGCGGCTGGCGTGCCTGCAAGCGCGCATCGAGGACGGTGCGCGCGCCATCAGCCAGGGGATGATCGGCACTGTTCAGCAGGTGCTGGTGGACCGACCCTCGCGCAAGGACGGCCGGCAACTGTCGGGCCGCACTGAAAACAATCGCGTGGTCAACTTCGATGGTCCGCCCGGCCTGATCGGCCGCTTCGCCAAGCTCGCCATTACCGAGGCCCTGCCCAACTCCCTGCGTGGCCGGCTGCTGGCCTGTCCGGAGCTACCGGTGGCCGCTCCTCTCAAACAAGCCAGCTAGCCGATATCCCATCCGAACCGCCAGCGCCTTGAACCCAAACGCCTCTCCCCAGTTTCGAGATGTATTGCTGGAACCCGCCGACAACGCGCGGCTGGCCAATCTGTGCGGGCATCTGGACGAACATCTGCGCCAGATCGAACGCCGGTTGGGCGTGGAAATCAACAACCGTGGCCATCAATTCCGGGTGATCGGCGAGCCAGCGACGATCACGGTTGCGGTCGCGGTGCTGGAAGCGCTGTACCGAAACACCTGCGACGAGGCACTGACTCCGGCCAGCGTGCACCTCACCCTGCAGGAAGCCGGTGCCGACGCCCTGGTCGAGGACCTGGAGCCGGACGCCGACGAAGTGCTGATCCGCACCCGGCGCGGCCTGATCCGTGGCCGTGGTCCCAACCAACAGCGTTACCTGTGGAGCATTAAGCACCACGATCTGAATTTCGGGGTCGGTCCGGCCGGCACCGGCAAAACCTATCTGGCGGTGGCCTGCGCCGTGGATGCCCTGGAATCCAGCACGGTGCGGCGGCTGGTCCTGGTGCGGCCAGCGGTGGAAGCCGGCGAGCGGCTGGGCTTCCTGCCCGGCGACATGGCCCAGAAAATCGATCCCTACCTGCGACCGCTCTACGACGCCCTGTACGAAATGCTGGGTTTCGAGCGAGTCACCAAACTGATCGAGCGCAGCATCATCGAAGTCGCGCCGCTGGCGTTCATGCGCGGCAGGACGCTGAATGACTCCTTCATCATCCTCGACGAGGCGCAGAACACCACCGTGGAACAAATGAAGATGTTCCTGACCCGGATCGGCTTCGGCTCCACAGCGGTGGTCACCGGCGACGTCACCCAGGTCGATCTGCCACGCAACGTCCAGTCCGGCCTGCGGCAGGTGCTGCAAGTACTCAAGGAGGTCGAGGGGATCGGCATGACCTTCTTCAATGCCCGCGATGTGGTGCGGCACCCATTGGTGCAACGGATCGTCGGCGCTTACGCCCGTTACGAACAGGACAACCCCTCATGACACTGGACCTGGACAACCCCTCATCGACGCTGGAATTGGACTTGCAGATCGCCCTGGATATGCCGGGATTGCCAGCTGAGCCCGAGTTCCGCCGCTGGGCCGAAGCGGCGCTGGCGAGCGTGGATTGCCAGCGGGACGCCGAACTGACCATCCGCGTGGTCAACGAAGCCGAAAGCACGGCGCTCAATGAAACCTATCGCCACAAGCAGGGGCCAACCAACGTGCTGTCCTTCCCGTTCGAGGCGCCGCCTGGGGCTGAGAGCGCTTTGTTGGGCGATGTCGTGATCTGCGCCCCGGTGGTACTGCGCGAAGCGTTCAGCCAGGAAAAGCCGCCCGAGGCGCACTGGGCGCACCTGGTCGCGCATGGCGTTTTGCATCTGCTGGGCTATGATCATCAACATGAATCGCGCGCCGAAACCATGGAGACCCTGGAAATCCGCATCCTGGCGGGTCTCGGCTATCCCGATCCCTATGGAGACTCCCAAGACTGATCATGAACGACGAGCGATCCGAACCCAGCCATAAATCATGGCTAGAACGTTTAAGCTCCGCCCTGATGGGCGAACCCAAGGATCGGGACGAACTGATGGAGTTATTACGCGACGCCCAGCAACGGAAACTGTTGGACGCCGACGCCTTCACCATGATGGAGGGCGTCATGAAGGTGTCGGAACTCCAGGTGCGGGATGTCATGATCCCTCGCGCGCAGATGGTGATTCTGGAACATGACTGGAGCCTGGAACGGCTCATCGCCGAAATCGTCGAGTCCGGCCATTCCCGCCTTCCGGTCATCGACGAGACCAAGGACAACGTCATCGGCATCCTGATCGTCAAGGATTTGCTGAACCATGCCTTCGACCGCCGCGAAATCTTCGACCTCCGCGCCCTGCTGCGCCCGGCCAAGTTCATCCCCGAAAGCAAGCGCCTCAACATTCTGCTCAAGGAATTCCGCAGCAACCGCCTGCACATGGCCATCGTGGTCGACGAATACGGCGGCGTGGCCGGGCTGATCACCATCGAGGACGTGCTGGAAGAAATCGTCGGCGAAATCGACGATGAGCACGATACCGACGACGCCAGCGCCTTTATCCGCTCCCAGGGCGACGCTTTCATCGTCAAGGCGCTAACCCCGGTCGAGGAT
>JBATDL010000152.1:0-13825 GCA_049663445.1 Candidatus Competibacter sp. | reverse complement strand
GTTGCCCGCACTGTTTCGATTTGGAGCCGAGTGTGCGGGAATGGCTGAAACACAAGCCCGACAATGTCGTCTTCGTGCGGATTCCGGTCGCGTTCGGGGCCAATTGGGAACCCGGCGCCCGTGCTTACTACGCCGCCGAGGCGCTGGGCGTTCTGGACCAGATTCACCAGCCGTTGTTCGACGCCATCCATCGAGAAAAACGCAAGCTGAACAATGAAGACGAGCTGGCGGCGTTCTTCGCCGAGCACGGTGTCGATCAGGATGCCTTCCGCAAGGCCTACTCCTCGTTCCAGACCGAGACCCAGTTGCGCCGTGGCAATCAACTAGCGCAGCGTTACGGGGTGCGAGGCGTGCCGGCGGTGATCGTCAACGGCAAGTACGATGTGCGTTCGCCGCGCATGTTTGAAGTTGTGGATTTCCTGATCGTCCAGGAAGCCGCCGCGCCCGGAGGCTAGCGGCGCGTGATGAGCGACCAGGGCGAACCATGCCGCTTGCGGCTGCTCAGCTATAACATCCAGAGCGGATTGACCACCCGCAAATATTCCCAGTATTTCACCCGCAGTTGGAAACACTTGGTGCCGGTGCCGTCGCGGATGAGCAACTTGGACGGCATCGCCCGAGTATTGACCGGCTACGACCTTGTGGGCTTGCAGGAAGTGGACGCCGGCAGCCTGCGCAGCGGTTTCGTCAATCAAATAAAATACTTGGCGGACTATGCCGGCTTTGAGTACGTGTTCGACCAGTCCAATCGCCGGATTGGCATGATTTCGCAGCACGGCAATGCGGTGCTCAGTCGCATCCGGCCGACCGCCATCACCGAACACAAGCTGCCGGGGCTGATTCCGGGCCGGGGTGTGCTGGAAGTCCGGTTCGGTGCGGGGAAAGATGCCTTGCATGTGCTGATCATCCATATGGCGCTGGGCCGGCGCGGTCGACTGTTGCAAATCGAGTTTCTGGCTCATTTGGTGCGCGATTACCGTCACGTCATCCTGATGGGCGATCTCAATTGCCGGTCGGATAGCCCGGAAATGGGGATATTGTTGGCGACGGCTCGTCTGTGCGAGCCGGCCCCCGGACTGCAAACCTTTCCCAGTTGGCAGCCGGACCGGCATTTGGACCATATCCTGGTATCGCCATCCATCGCGGTCGAACGGGTGGAGGTCTTGAACCACACCTTTTCGGATCATCTGCCGATCGCCATGGAAGTGCGGTTGCCGGATGAATTTAGGTTTCAAGGTTCGGAGGACAGAGATCAGGTCCAAGCATTGCCTTCTTTGCCCTGTTCCCTGAACGCTGTTCCCTGAACGCTGCTTCCTGCCTTTACCCTTTTGAACTCCGAACGTTTTTGGAGTGCCTTGGAGCAGCACATCGGTACGGTGACCGGTCAGCGCTTCGTCGCTCGGCAACGCCAGTCGCTCGGTGGCGGCTGCATCAATCAGGCTTGGTGGGTTGGAGACGGCGAACGGGATTTTTTCGTCAAAACCAATAGCGCCACCGTGGCCCGGTCCATGTTCGAGGCGGAGGCTGCCGGTCTGGCGGAACTGGCTGCGACTGGGGCCGTGCGGGTTCCCTTACCAATCGGGCACGGTACCACTGCCGGCCTGGCTTTCCTGGTACTGGAGTACCTGCCGCTGGGTGGGGGCGGAACGCGGGCGCTGGAGATGCTGGGCCGCTGCTTGGCCGCACTGCACCGGATTCCCCAGCCGTTTTTCGGCTGGTGTCGGGACAACACCATCGGATTGACACCTCAGCCCAATGATCGCAGCGATGATTGGATCGCATTCTGGCGCGAGCGACGGCTCGGTTTTCAGTTGGAACAGGCTGCCCGCAATGGGCATAGAGGCGAACTGCGACGGCGAGGCGAGCAACTGCTGGTGCGATTCGAGGGACTGTTCGCCGCTTACCAGCCGGTTCCGGCGCTGCTGCACGGCGATTTGTGGAGCGGCAACGCCGGCTGTACGGCGGATGGGGAGCCGGTCATTTTCGATCCGGCCTGCTACTACGGCGACCGCGAGGCGGATCTGGCGATGACCGAATTGTTCGGCGGCTTTCCGGAACGCTTTTACGCGGCTTACCGGGAAGTGCTGCCGCTGGATATGGGGTACCCGCAACGGCGGACGCTGTATAACTTGTACCATGTACTCAACCATCTCAACCTGTTCGGCGGCGGCTATCGCGCCCAGGCCGAGCACATGATCGGCCGCTTGCTGGCGGAATTGGGTTGATAGGGGACGCCTGATTCAGGAGAACGCTCAATGCCCACAGCCACCGATCATATCGAATTGCCGGCACCGGCACCCGGCACGCAGCGGGCGTTGCGAGTCCATCGCTACGGCACGTCCGGTGCGCGGCCCAAAGCCTATTTCCAGGCCGCTCTGCACGCCGATGAAATACCGAGCCTGTTGGTGGCGCAGCACCTGCTGCGCGGACTGGAGCAGGCCCAGGAGCAAGGTCGGATGGTGGGTGAGGTGGTGGTGGTGCCGGTCGCCAATCCGATTGGCTTGAACCAGCACTGCAACGGTCGCCTGCTGGGCCGCTTCGATTTCGAGGGTACTGGCAATTTCAACCGCAGTTTTCCCGATCTGGCGCCGCTTGCACTGGAGCGGTTGCGGGGACGGTTGTGCGCCGATCCGACGAGTAACGTGGCCTTGATCCGGTCGGTATTGCGCGTGGTGCTGGCCGAACAGCGGGCGATGCGGGAGGCGGACGCGCTCAAGCTGGCGTTGTTGGGGCAGGCCATCGACGCCGATTTCGTCTTCGACTTGCACTGCGACGGCGAGGCGCTATTGCATCTGTATGCATCGCGTTGGCAGATGGACGAGGCGCGGGCGTTGGGTACGGAGTTGGGGGCAGCGGCGATTTTGCTGGAAGAGGAGCCGGGCGGCAATCCGTTCGACGAAGCCTGCGCCGGTCCGTGGTGGAAGCTGCGCGCGGCGCTGGCGGGAGAGGGTCCGGTGCCGCTGGCCTGTTTCGCGACTACGGTGGAACTGCGCGGGCAGACGGATGTACGCGATGAACTCGCGGCGGTCGACGCAGCGGCGCTGCTGCGATTTTTGCAACGGCGCGGCGTGATCGCCGGCGAGCCGGGGCTGCTGCCGGAACCGCGTTGCCAGCCGACTCCGCTGGAGGGGGTGGACGTGCTGACCGCGCCAGCCGCCGGTGTGCTGGTCTATCACAAACACCTGGGCGATGCGGTATCGGCCGGCGAGGTAGTGGCGGAGCTGGTGGACCCGCTCGGTGAACCACCGGGCGCGGCTCGCCTGGCAGTCCATGCTTCAACGAGTGGTCTCTTATTGACCCGCATGAGCGAACGGTTGGTTCGCCCCGGACAGAAATTCTGCAAGGTGGCGGGGCGAGCGCCGCTGAGTTACCGCCAATCCGGGAAGTTGCTGGAAGATTAGGCTAGGGGTAGTGGTTCAGCGATCCGGCCAGACGCTTGTTTCGGCAGGCTTGACCGCCACCCACTGAAGCGGCAAAACGGTGTGCCCGCGCTGAAGCATGGAACGAGATTTAGGTGGGTTTTTGCCGAAAATCGCCCAAGTAGCCCTCTTTGAATCGTGGAAAGGCGGATAGTCGAACCCAATCCCCCCTGTCGCTGACACGGATCTCTCTTTGGAAAAAGGGAGGTTGGGAGGATTTTCGCTCGCAAGTCGGCCACAATTCATTGAGAAGCGCGATAGGAGGCGTTATGAAACTCGCTGTTTGGGGCAATAAAATCCATGTCGTTGGTCTTGTATTCCTGTTTGGGGCGGGTTTGGCGAGTCCAGTGGGTTTGGCCCGAGCGGAAACGCTGACGGTGGGAGGAATGGGCTCGTCGGTTCCGCTGATCGAGCAATGGGCCGAGGCGTATGGCAACCTCAATCCGGACGTCAGGGTGCATGTCATCGAGCCACCGATGGGCAGTAACGGTTCGATTCGCGCGGTTCTCGCCGGCGCGATTGATCTGGCGGTGCCCGGCAAGCCGCTGACCGAGGACGAAAAGGCGCAGGGCGGCCAGGATTGGGTGCTTGGCCGCACCCCCTTTCTCGTGGTTACGGAGAAGGAACCGCCGCCACCTGGATTTACCATCGAGCAATTGGCGGCGATCTACAGCGGCAAGATAACGACCTGGACCGATGGTTCGCCCATCCGACTGGTGGTGCGCAGCCTGTCCGAATCGGACACCCTCATCCTGCGCAAGCTGTCGCCGGGCATGGATCAGGCGGTTGACGCCGCACTGGCCCGGCCCGGCATGTTGGTTGCCGCCCATGATCTGGAGAATATAGAGCTGCTGGAAAAGACGCCCGGTTCCCTCGGTACAACCAATCTGGCTCTGGTGCAGGCCCAGAACCGCAAGCTCAATGCGTTGCCCATCGACGGCAAAGCGCCAACCCTGGCCGCCCTGCGCCAGGGCACCTATCCCTATTTCAAGAACCTTTACATCGTGCGTGGCCCCAAGCTGTCGCCGGCGGCCCAAGGTTTTCTGGAGTTCGCTCTTTCGGCATCCGGGAAGGAAATACTGGATCGATCGGGTTACGTTCCAGCCCCGCATCAGCCGTGAACAAACCTTCCCAAATTGAACGCCTGCTCGTCTGGCTGGCTGGCGGTTTGGCGGCGCTCGTCATGCTGGCGCCACCCACCGCGTTTTTTCTCTGGTCCTATCAGAATCGCAGCGGTGCGCTGCAAAGCGAGGCTCAGTCTCTCGCCACGGTCGTTACGGAGTTTGTCAACCACAGCACCGGCTTGTGGCGCTTCCAGCCCGAACGGCTGATGTCGCTACTGCAACGATATGGCAATCGGCAGTACGGTTTCGCTGTGATCGATCAGGACGGAACAAGGATTGCCTACCTGATGCCGGAGCTGATCGCACCCACCCTCATCCGCACTTATCCGATTTACGATTTCGGTACCGAAGCGGGGAAGGTGGAAGTGGTTGTCTCGTTGCATGAACTGATGCTGGAAACCGCCCTGGTCGCTTTTGCCGGACTGGTGTTGGGCATCGTCCTTTTTCTTCCGCTGCGGCTTGTTCCGGTACGCGCGCTGCGGCGGGCAACGCAGGCGCTTATGGACAGCGAAAACGCCTACCGGCAACTTGTCGAGTTGTCGCCCGATATGATTTTCATCAATCTCGATGAAAAGATCGCCTATATCAATACCGCTGGCGTCCGGATGTTTGGGGCGGATTCACCAGCAGCGCTGCTTGGCACGTCGTCCTGGGACCGGCTCCATCCCGACTGTCACGCGGTCGTGCGAGAGCGAATAAAACAGATCCACCTGCTTAAGACGGCTGTTCCTCTGCTGGAGGAGCGCTACTTGCGGATGGATGGCACCGTATTTCCCGTGGAGGTGGCCGCCGCCCCGTTCATATATCAGGGCAAGCGGGCCTTTCAAGTGGTCGCGCACGATCTCTCCGTCCGCAAACGGGCAGAAGCAGCGTTGCATCAGGCCAAGGAAGCCGCCGAGGCGGCCAGTCGGGCCAAGTCGGAATTTCTAGCGATGATGAGCCACGAAATTCGCACCCCCCTGAACGGGGTGTTAGGTATGGCGGAGTTGCTGCGGAACACCCCCTTGAACGCCCAGCAGCAACGATTTGCGGACATGATTCTCAATTCAGGCCACACCTTGCTGGTCACCATCAACGACATTCTGGACTTTTCCAAGATCGAGTCGGGCCGGATGAAACTGGAAGTCGTGTCCTTCGATTTGCGGGAGTTGGTGGAAGAGACGGCGGCGCTGCTGGCTGGGCGGGCACACGAAAAGGGCCTGGATTTGGTCGGTGATTTGCCGCTCAACCTGCCGGCTGCGGTGCAAGGCGATCCGGTACGCTTGCGGCAGATTCTGGTGAATCTGGCGAGCAACGCCATCAAGTTTACCGAGCGAGGCGAGGTGGTCATGCGGCTACGCCTGGTGGACCAGAATACCGAGGGACCGCGCCTGTGCTTCGAAGTCCAAGATACTGGCATTGGGATTGCCCCGGCGGCGTGCGCCCAGATTTTCGACGCCTTCACCCAGGCGGACGGTTCCACCACCCGCCACTATGGCGGCACCGGGCTGGGGTTGGCCATTGTGCGACAGCTGGTCCAGTTAATGGGCGGGGAGATCGGCGTGGACAGTACGCCGGGGGTGGGTTCCCGGTTCTGGTTTACTCTCCCATTGTTACGGTCGGCGGCTAGCGTGCGGTCGCGGCGGCCAGCGCGGAAGGAGCTGCGGGGCTTACGGATTTTGCTCGTGGATGACAGCGTCACCAACCGCGAGATTTTGCAGCGGCAGACAACGGCCTGGGGCTTGGTGAGCGACCAGGCGGAAAATGGAGCCCAGGCTCTGGCTCGACTGCGGGACGCCACGCGGGCCGGCGAGCGTTATGATTTGGTGCTCCTGGACTTTCGGATGCCTGGGATGGATGGCCTTGAACTGGCGGGGGCAATCCGCGCCGACCCCATGTTGGCTGGACTCAAGCTGGTGCTGCTGTCCTCTAATGGATTGGACGCCTGGACCGAGCAGACGGTTCAAGCCGACATACAAGGCGTTTTGCACAAACCGGTGCGCCAGGCCGATCTGTATAAGACCCTGTACCGGTTGTTGAGTCCAACGGCCGATCCGAATAGTCAGCCCCCGATCTTGCCCGCCACGCGCTTGCCCCGGTTCACTGGCCGGGTTCTGGTCGCCGAGGATAACCCGGTCAATCAGGAAATGGCCTTGGCGGTACTGAGCGTGCTGAGCTGTCAGGGCGAGGTAGCGGCCAACGGCCAGGAGGCGGTTGAAGCCGTGGCTCGAACCGCGTATGACCTGATTTTGATGGACTGCCAGATGCCGGTGCTGGATGGTTTCGCCGCCACCGCCGCCATCCGCCGTTGGGAACACGCCCAGGGCCGGCCACGCCTCCCGATCGTTGCCCTGACCGCCAACATCGTCAAAGGCTTCCGGGAACAGTGTTTGGCGGGAGGGATGGACGATTATTTGAGCAAGCCTTTCACCCAGGAACAATTGGCCGCCATGCTGGACCGTTGGCTACCGACCAGCGGCGGTGTCGTGCCGATGTCCACGCCCCCGTCTCTATCCGCTGCTTCCCCGCCACCGCCAACGGCGTGCATGGAGGTCACGGTGGCCTGCCCTGAAGTCTCTACGCCGGTCGATCCAACCTTCTGGTCTTCACCGGAGCAAACCGCCTCCCCGCTGGACGAGCAGGCGCTGGCCCAAATTCGCGCCTTGCAGCGGCCCGGCCAGCCCAGTGTACTGGGTAAAATCATCGACCTCTATTTGAACAGCGCCCCCGCCTTGCTCCAGCAGATGCAAGAGGCGGTTACCGCCGGGGATGACGTGGTGCTGTGCCAGGTGGCCCATGGGTTTAAGTCGAGCAGCGCCAATCTGGGGGCAACCCAATTGGTGGCCGCGTGCAAGGAGCTGGAATACCGGGGGCGGGATCGGTGTTTGGAAGACGCCCCCACCTTGCTGCGGAAGGTGGAACACCACTATGCGCGGGTGCGGGAAGCACTGGCCGTGGAGATGGAGAGAGAGCGGCGGGTGAACCCGGCGCCTGCTGGCCCATGATGCTTAACCGACAACCCCCTCAAGCGCAACGCTTTTGCCGGTTTGATCCAGGATCGTGACGGGGGTCTCGCATCGATGCTGCGCTCCGCTATTGTTATCGTATCCGATTCAAGGGGAACCCCCGATGAGTGCTGAGACCGTTTCCGCGCCAGCCAGGATTTTAGTGGTGGACGACGATCTTGCGACTCGCTTTCTGGTAAGCGAAGCCTTGGAGCAGGCCGGTTTTTGCGTCGAACAGGCTGAAAACGGCCGTTAGGTGCTCAAAACCTGGCAGGTGGCCGGGATCGGCCTGGAAGCGGATGGCGGTCAACATTTCCGTCTTGCAATTCGTGCAACCCCGTTTCACGGAGGGGGTGGCGAAATCCAGGGATACTATAGCTCTCCTCAATGAGTTGTGGTCGTCTCAGGAACGGAAATCCCCCAAACCCCTCTTTTCAAAGGGGGGTGCTGCGTCAGCGGCAGGGAGGATTTAGCTCGGTAGTCCATGCTTCCACAACTCAAGGAGGGTTGCTATATCTGAGTCGGCCTCTGCCGGCGGTTGAAATGACCCCGATGCTTCTCAACCCGCTCATTCTACGTCATGACGGTGGGTGATTATCCCGGTGGATAGGCGAGGGAGAGCCGTTGAATGATCGCCGGGCGGAAAAGTGATTGGAAGATTGCGGGATGAGTAGAGAGTTGATGGTTCAAGGTTCTGGCCAATTTTGGCATGCCGCCGCCATGCGCTATGATCGATGGAACTGCAAGCCACTATTACACGGGATAACACCATGGATTTAATTGGATTTCTGATTATTGGCCTGCTCGCGGGCTGGATCGCGACCACCTTCATGCGCGGTGGGAGCATGGGGCTGGGCGGCAATCTGGTCATCGGCGTGGTTGGCGCCTTCGTCGGCAGTTTTCTGTTTGGCGTGCTCGGCTTTGCCGCGTTCGGTCTGATCGGCAAACTCATCACCGCCACGGTGGGCGCCATGGTCTTGCTGTACGTGGTGCAAGTGCTCAAAAAAGCCTGACGCTTTGCAACGCCTCGATTTCGGCTGCTGGGAAACGACGCGGCCGGCGTCGCCTGACCGAGTGGGATGTATCGCAACCGTCCTGCTCGCGTTTTCATAGGATTCCGCGCCTGGAGTTTTACTGACCGATGGATGCTTTTTGGCTTGCGCTCGCTTTTTTTCTGGGATTACTGTTTCGTTACATAGGCTTACCGCCGCTGGTCGGTTATCTGGCGGCGGGGTTCGTGTTGAATGCCCTGGGTCAGGAGGGCAGTGAACTGCTCGAACGGATCGCCCATGCCGGGGTATTGCTGCTGCTGTTCAGCGTCGGCCTCAAGCTACGAATCAAAAGTCTGACGCGTCCCGAGGTATGGGGCGGGGGGCTGCTGCATCTGGCGGTTAGCGGCGTGTTGCTGGGGTTGGGCCTGCTCGCGGTGTTGGCGCTGCCGCTGGGACAGGCGCTGCTGTTGGCAACCACCCTGGGTTTTTCCAGCACGGTGCTGGCGGCCAAGAGTCTGGAGGAAAAGGCAGAGTTGCGCGCTTTCCACGGTCGGGTAGCGATCGGCATTCTGATCATTCAGGATTTGGCGGCGTTATTATTGATGACGGTGGCGGGCGTGGGAGCGCCGTCGCCGTGGACTCTGCTGGTGCTGGGGTTGCCGCTGTTACAGCCGCTGGTAATGAAGCTGCTGGACTGGAGCGGCCACGATGAGTTGCTGGTGCTGTACGGACTGGCGCTGGCGCTGGTGGTCGGCGGCCTGGGTTTCGAACATCTGGGGTTGAGTCCGGAACTGGGCGCGCTGCTGCTGGGGGTTCTGCTGTCGAATCATTCCCGGGCGGTGGAACTCTCCAAGGCCCTATGGTCGCTCAAGGAAGTGCTACTGGTCGGTTTTTTCCTGCAGATCGGCCTGGAAGGCTGGCCCAGTCTGGCCACGCTGGGTGGGGCGTTGCTGCTGGTACTGCTGCTGCCGCTCAAGGCGGCGCTGTTTTTCTTTATTCTGACGGCCTTCCGGCTGCGTGCGCGTACCGCCTTTCTGACCGCGCTGGCGCTGGCCAGCTACAGCGAGTTTGCGCTGATCGTGGTGAAGTTTATGGTCAGCAATGGGCAGTTAGATTCCGAATGGCTGGTATTGCTAGCCCTGACCGTGGCTCTATCCTTCGCCATCGCCGCGCCGCTCAATCGCTTCGCCCATGTCCTGTACGAGCGGCTGGAGCATTGGCTGGCGCGGTTCGAGCGGGTCGACCGACATCCCGACGAGCAGCCAGTGTCGTTGGGTAGCACGCAGATCCTGATTCTCGGCATGGGCCACGCCGGCACTTCCGCCTACGATTTTCTCAAGAAGCGCCAGCATATTCCGGGCCAGCCCAAGGTGCGGATGGTGTCCGGCATCGACTCGGATCTGGTCAAAGTCGAGCGGCATCTCCACGAAGGTCGACGAGTGGTCTACGCCGACGCCGAGGACCCGGGATTCTGGCATCGGCTGCGATTGGACGGTCTCAAGGCGGTGGTGCTGGCGATGCCGGACCCGGAGGCCAAGAACATCGCCACCCGCCAGTTGCGGCGGCACGGCTTTAAGGGGGTGATCGGTGCGATCAGCAGCTATCCCGAGGAGGCGGAAGCGCTGAAGGCGGCGGGCGCCGACATGACCTTTCTGGCGTTCAACGAGGTTGGCGTGGGTTTGGCCGAGCATGTCTGGGAGGCCCTGGAGAAACAGGCGGGCCGGCGAGACTGAGCTTGGCTCGACACCAATTCGGGCGGTCGTGGTCTATCGGGCGTAGGTCCCAACCCACATGAGGAGCAGCCATGAGCTACAAAGTCAGCAAATCCGACGCCGAATGGCGGGCGCAACTGAGCCCGGAGCAATATCGAATCTGCCGTCAAAAGGGCACGGAACCAGCGTTCACCGGGGATTATCACGACTGCCACGAACCGGGCGTTTACCGCTGCGCATGCTGCGGTGCCCCGCTGTTCGATGCCGGGACCAAGTTCGACTCCGGCACCGGCTGGCCCAGTTTCTGGGAGCCGGTGGAGGCGGAGAAGGTGGCGATCGCCGAGGATCGCGGTTTGTTCATGCGCCGCACCGAGGTGCTGTGCGCGGACTGCGGGGCACATTTGGGTCATGTGTTCGACGATGGCCCGGCCCCGACCGGCCTGCGCTACTGCATGAATTCGGCGGCGCTGAAGTTGGAGGACAAAACGGAAGAGTGACCCGGCGATGACCGAGGTTTGGCCCGCCGGGAAACTGACTTAGCGCTGGGCGGTGGGATTTTCCAGCACAAAACCGCAGGCCGCCGGCAGCTTATCCTCGGACGGCGGTCGAGGTTTCCGGTAAGGGCGCGGCGACAGGATCGCCTGCACGATGTCCTGCACCCAGTGGGCCAGGTCGGAGCCGCAGCCGTCATCGAGCGGGATCGGTTTCTGCGGCTTGCATTGATCGGAACCGGGCGGGCAAGCCAGCCGGATATGAAAATGGGCGTCGTGTCCCCACCACGGCCGCAGTTTATACAGCCAGCTTCGGTCGGTTTCGCGGGCGCACAGCGCTTGTTTGATGATCGGATTGACGAAAATCCGCTCCACTTCGGGCGCCATGGCCGCCTGTTTCAGCGCGTCCCGGTAGCGCGGCGACCAGCGGGCGTCGTTCAACTCGCCATCGCTGGCGCGCACCATCGATGGCATCTCGATCCGCTCGACCTCGGTGCGCGACAGCAGCCGGTCGCGCGGCTGTTGCAGGAACCAGATATCCGCATCCAACCCACTCTGGTGGCTGCGGTGACCGTTCGGCATCGGGCCGCCACGCGGTTGCCCCAGATCGCCGACCAGCAGCCGTCCACCACGCGCCGCCGTTTGCCGGCCCAGCCGCTCCACCAGCCGAACCAGCACGGGATGACCGTAATAACGGTTGCGGCTGGGGCGCATGACTTGATAGCCCTCGCCCTCCAGCGGCAGCGCCACCGCTCCACCGATGCAGCCGGCGGCGTAGGAGCCGATCACCTGCGGCGGACCCGCCAACGGATAGCTGACCCTGCTCCACGCGTTGCCGGCCCAGGCCGGTGTCCATCCCCACAGCAGTGGAATCAGTAATGCGGCGGACCGAAGCGTCATGGTATTCCCCCTCGAAGCACGACCAAGTTTCTTAAGCTTATCATCGCCAAGGGCAATGTGCTCAAGACACTGGAGTTGCCGCCGATCCTGGAATTGGCGGATGTGTTGTCTGTGCTATTGGGTGGGAGTCGGGATGGGGAGTACTGCTTGATGTGCTGGCGGCTTTAGCGCGAGGCGTGGACATTTTTGCGGACATCTTTCTTGGTCCATCGGGCGTAACACTCTATGACTCAATGGAAAAATAAGCCTTGAGAGGTGGACATTCCAATGGACCCGAACGCTTGGCGGCGGCTGGATCGGCGGGTTGAAACGGCCCGATTCGGTCCTTTCGCCTTTCAGATTGGGACTGATCCCAGTGAAGTCGCGTTGCTGTTGCCAAGGCGCGGCAGCATTGGCATCTATTGCCCTCTTTGAGTTGTGGAGGCGTGGACTGCCGAGCTAAATCCCCCCTGCCGCTGACACGGCGCCCCCCCTTTGAAAAGGGGGGGGTGGAGGGATTTCCGCTCTCGGGTCGATCACAACTCATTGAGGAGAGCTATAAAAACCCCCTTCGAGGAAGGGGGCGTTACGTTGAACCCGGGAAAAAGCTATCGGCCCCGGAGCGCCGGGCATTCCCCGATCAATTTCGCCTGGCCGTCTTCGTCCACCGTTTCCAAGCGCACCGTGAAGCCCCATAACCGGTGCAAGTGCTTGAGCACTTCCTGGGCGCTGTCGGCGTGCAGTGGTCGGCGATTGTAGGGCGTGTGACGCAGGGTCAACGAACGATCTTGACGGTGAGCGACGTTCCATACCTGGATGTTGGGCTCGCGGCTGCCGAGGTTGTACTGATCGGCCAACGCCAGCCGCAGCCGCCGGTAGCCGGCCTCGTCGTGGATGGCGGTGATCTCCAGCTCTTCCTGCATATCGTCGTCCAGCACCGCGAACAGTTTGAGATCGCGCATGACCTTGGGCGACAGATACTGGGCGATGAAGCTTTCGTCCTTGAAGTTGCGCATGGCGAAGTCCAGCGTCTTGATCCAGTCCTGCCCGGCGATATCCGGAAACCAGTAGCGATCCTCGGCAGTCGGCTCCTGGCAGATGCGCCGGATGTCGCTCATCATGGCGAAACCCAGTGCGTAAGGGTTGATGCCGGAATAGTAGGGATGATCGAACGGCAATTGCTGAATCACGCTGGTATGTGATTGCAGGAATTCGATCATGAAACCGTCGTTGGCATAGCCCTCATCGTACAGCCGGTTCATCAGCGTATAGTGCCAGAACGTGGCCCAGCCTTCATTCATCACCTGAGTTTGCCGCTGCGGGTAGAAGTACTGGGCGATTTTGCGCACGATCCGCACCAGTTCGCGCTGCCACGGCTCCAGCAGCGGCGCGTTCTTCTCGATGAAATACAGCAGGTTCTCCTGCGGCTCGCTCGGGTAGCGCTGCTCGACTGCGGCGGTGGCCTCGGACGACCGGACCGGCACGGTCCGCCACAGATCGTTGAGCTGCGATTGCAGGTAGGTTTCCCGCTCCTGCTGGCGCAACTTTTCTTCCCGCATCGACAGCGGTGCCGGGTGCTTGTAGCGGTCCACCCCATAATTCATCAGTGCATGACAGGAATCGAGGAACAGTTCCACCTCTTCCTCGCCATGGCGCTCTTCGCACTCGGCGACATAGTTGCGGGCGAACAGCAGGTAATCGATGATCGCGTCGGCGCTGGTCCAGGCGCGGAACAGATAGTTGCCCTTGAAAAAGGAGTTGTGGCCGTAGGCAGCGTGGGCAATTACCAGCGCCTGCATCATGGCGGTGTTTTCCTCCATGAGATAAGCGATGCAGGGGTCGGAGTTGATCACGATCTCGTAGGCCAGCCCCATTTGCCCGCGCCGGTAGTTCTTCTCGGTCAGCACGAACTGCTTGCCGTAGGACCAGTGCTTATAACCCAGCGGCATTCCCACCGAGGAGTAGGCGTCCATCATCTGCTCGGCGGTGATGACTTCGATCTGGTTGGGGTAGGTGTCGAGCCGGAACTCCTCGGCGGCGATGCGGCCGATAACTTCGTTATAGCGCTCCAGCGTCGGGAAGGTCCATTCGGACGACTCGGCAATCAGTCGCGACGCACTCATGACACGCGCCTCTTGAACAGGTCCCGGAACACCGGGTAGATATCGGCCGGCCCGTCGATCTGCCGCATGGCGAAGTGTGGGTGTTGCTCCTTCACTTCCTC
>JBATDL010000151.1:0-1719 GCA_049663445.1 Candidatus Competibacter sp. | reverse complement strand
CCTGGGGCCACTCCAGCGCCAACGCCAGAGCAATCGCGCCGCTGCCAGTGCCGAGATCGGCGAGCGCGAGCGACCGGTCCATTGGCAGCCGTTCCAGCGCCAGTTCCACCAGCAATTCGGTCTCCGGACGGGGAATCAGGGTGTCCGGCGTGACCTCCAGCTCCAGCGACCAAAACTCGCGCCGACCGAGCAGGTACGCAACCGGTTCTCCCGCGTGGCGCCGGTCCAGCCAGGCGAGGAAACGAGTCGCTTGGTTCGGTTCCGGTACCCGCTCCGGCCAGGCATACAGGTAGCTGCGGGGCCGTTCCAGCGCCGTCGCCAGCAGCAGTTCGGCGTCCAATCGCGGGGTTTCGCTGGTTTCGGCCAGCCGCTGGACGGCGATAGCCAGCAATTCGCGGAAGGTAGCGGCGCTCACTCGACGGTAACCCTGCCTTTTGCCTCTTTACCTGAGCAAGAGGGGTTGGATGGGGAGAGATTTACTCGGCCAACGCCGCCAGCAGATCGGCCTGATACTCGTTGATCAGCGGATCGACGACCGGATCGAGGTTCCCCGCCAGCACATCGCCGAGCTTGTAGAGAGTCAGGTTGATGCGGTGGTCGGTTACCCGCCCCTGCGGGAAATTGTAGGTGCGGATACGCTCGGAACGGTCGCCACTGCCCACCAACAGCTTGCGGGTTTGCGCCTGGGCGCTGGTCTGCTTTTCCCGCTCCGCCGCCAGCAACTTCGCCTGCAACAGGGACATCGCCCGCGAGCGGTTCTTGTGCTGGGAACGCTCGTCCTGACATTCCACCACGATCCCGCTCGGCAGGTGAGTGATGCGGATGGCCGAATCGGTCTTGTTGACATGCTGGCCGCCCGCTCCGGAAGATCGGTAGGTATCGACGCGCAGATCGCCAGGATTGATCTCGATCTGCTCGACCTCGGCCAGTTCCGGCAACACCGCCACGGTGGCAGCGGAGGTGTGGATGCGACCCTGCGCCTCGGTCGCCGGCACCCGCTGCACCCGGTGTGCGCCGGATTCGAACTTCAACCGCGAATAGGCGCCCTGGCCAATGACGCGGCTAATCGCCTCCTTGTAGCCGCCGTGCTCGCCGGGGCTCTCGCTGAGAATTTCCAGCGCCCAGCCGCGCAATTCGGCGTAGCGAGCGTACATGCGCAGCAGATCGCCGGCAAACAGCGCCGCCTCGTCGCCACCGGTGCCAGCGCGGATTTCCAGAAACACGTTGCCGATGTCGTGCGGGTCGCGCGGTAATAGCAGCAGTTGCAGCGCCCGCTCCTGCCCGGCGCGGCGTTCTTCCGCCTCCAGCAGTTCTTCCTGGGCCAGGGCACGCAGTTCGGAGTCGCTGTCCCGGGTCATCTCGCGGGCGCTCTCCAGATCGTCCAGAGTGCGGCGGTAGGCCAGAAACCCACTCGCCACCGGCTCCAGTTGGGCATACTCCACCGACAAAGCGCGAAAACGGTTGTTGTCACCGATGATGTCGGGATCGGCCAGCAACGCGCTGACCTCCTGATGTCGGTCCGTCAGTTGCTCCAGCTTGACCAGCATGGAAGCGTTCATCGGCGAGGATCTCCATCGCCCAAGCGGTACAGCGTTTTGATGAGGTTCAACATGGCGGCGTCGCCTTCGGCGGCGGCTTCGCGCAGACCGGCGCAGGGAGCGTGAAGGAGCTTGTTGGTCAGGGTGTGGGCCAGCATATCGAGCACGGCAGCCGGGTCCT
>JBATDL010000150.1:0-3575 GCA_049663445.1 Candidatus Competibacter sp. | reverse complement strand
CTTCACGATCGAGCAGGTCGCGGAGGACGCGCGCCAGGGGTTCGTGACTGGGCAAAATCGATTGCGCCGGGTCGTCCGGTAGCCACCGTACCTGACCGATCAGCAGTTGGTCGGGCCGAACGTGGTGCTTGACCACGCGCAGCCGCTGCGCGCCCAAACAGGTGATGCCGAGCAGGCCGTCGTCCAATTGATCGAAATCCACGATGCGCGCCAGGGTGCCCACGGGATGAATGTGGGTCGTCGGGCCGCCCGCTTCGCGCCCCTCTTGGATCGTGACCACCCCGAAACCGCTATCGCTGCGCAGGCAGGCGCTGATCAGATCCAGATAGCGGGTTTCGAAGATCCGCAGGGGCAGAATCCCACCGGGAAACAGCACGGTGTTCAACGGAAACAGGGGCAGTTCCTGGGTGGCGGTCATGATCGTTTAGCTCGGTTCCGGCGGTTCACCCCAGCGCGGCAGCAGGGTGTGGGGAATGTCCAGTTGGTCGAGGATTCTGGCCACGATGAAGTCCACCAGTTCCGCCGCCGTGGTCGGCCGGTAGTAAAAACCGGGGCTGGTCGGCAGGATGACCGCGCCGGCGCGGGCCAGTCGCAGCATGTTTTCCAGATGGATGGTCGAGAGCGGCGTTTCCCGCAGCGCCAGGATCAGCTTGCGTCCTTCCTTGAGCGTGACGTCGGCGGCCCGTTCCAGCAGGTTGTCGCTGTTGCCGTTGGCGATGGCGGCCAATGCGCCGGTGGTGCAGGGACAGACCACCATCGCCCGCGCCCGCGCCGAGCCACTGGCCGGCGGCGCGGTCCATTCCTCCTGGCCGAACACCCGCAGTTGGTCGGGGTCGCAGCGGTATTGTTCGACCAGTACCTGCTGGATGTCGCGCGGCCGCCCTGGCAGGCGCAGCTCGGTTTCCATGTGGATCACGATCTGGGCCGCTTTCGAGATCAGCAGTTGTACCGGGTGACCCGCTTCCAGCAGGCATTGCAGCAGACGCAGCCCATAATCGGCGCCGGACGCGCCGGTCATGCCGAGGATGATGGGGCGATCAGACATCGGTGTCCACGCGCAGCTTCTGAAGCAACCGCTCGTGAATTCCGCCGAAACCGCCGTTGCTCATGATTAGCACCTGTGTGCCCGGTTGGGTCCGGGCGTGAATGGCGGTCAGCGTGTCATCAAGCGAATGGCAGACCTGCCCGCGCGGGCCGAGCGTTGCCGCGACCGCGCCCAGATCCCAGCCGAGATCGGGCGCCTGATACAGCACCACCGCATCGGCCAGCGCCAGGGCCGGTGCCAGACTGTCCTTGAACACGCCCAGCTTCATGGTGTTGGAGCGCGGCTCCAGCACGGCGATAATCGGCTGGTTGCCGATCCGGGCGCGCAACCCCGCCAGCGTGGTCGCAATCGCGGTGGGGTGATGGGCGAAATCGTCGTAGACCGTCACGCCATTGACCGAGCCGCGCGTTTCCAGCCGCCGCTTGACGCCCTGAAAATCCGCCAGCGCGGCGAGAGCCGTCGCCACCGGTACGCCGGCATGACGGGCGGCGGCAAGGGCGGCGAGGGCGTTGTGGACGTTGTGCAGCCCCAGTTGCGGCCATTCCACCCGACCTTGCGGCGATCCCTGGTGGTATACGTCGAAAGCGCTGCCATCGGGAGTGATCGCCCGCGCTTCCCAGTCGCCGGTGCCGAAACGCTCCACCGGCGTCCAGCAGCCCATCGCCAGTACCTCGGCCAGATTCGCATCCTGTCCATTAGCGACGACCAGGCCGCTGCCCGGCACGATCCGCAGCAGGTGATGGAACTGGCGCTGAATCGCCGCCAGATCGGGGAAGATATCGGCGTGATCGAATTCCAGGTTATTCAGAATCAGGGTGCGCGGCCGGTAGTGGACGAACTTGGAGCGTTTATCGAAAAACGCCGTATCGTACTCATCGGCTTCCACCACGAAAAACGGCGCACGACCCAAGCGCGCCGACACGCCGAAATTGGCCGGAATGCCGCCAATCAGAAAGCCGGGTTCCAGACCGGCGCGCTCCAGAATCCAGGCTAGCAAACTGCTGGTGGAGGTTTTGCCGTGGGTGCCGGCCACCGCCAGTACATGGCGCCCGCGCAGTACATAATCCGCCAGCCAGGCCGGGCCGGAGGTGTAGGGCAGGTCACGATTGAGCAGTTCCTCGATGATCGGTCGACCCCGGCTCATCACGTTGCCGACCACCACCCTGTCCGGCTGGAATTCGGCGAGCTGGCCGGGATCGTAGCCTTCCCGCAAAGCGATACCGGCCTCGGCCAGTTGGGTGCTCATCGGCGGATAAACACCGGCGTCGCAACCGGATACGGTATGCCCCGCCGCGCGGGCCAGAAGGGCGACGCCGGCCATGAACGTGCCGCAAATGCCGAGAATGTGAATGTGCATACGGGAATCTCCCCGTCCGACCCGGCCACGGGTGCAAGACGGTGCAGGGTTGGCACGCCTCAGCCGATCCAGCCGGTGAGCGTCCAGGATAAAAAGGTATAGCCCAGGGCGTAGAGCGCACCGGTCCAGACCGGGGTGTTGAAGGCGTGGCGCAGAATGTGGGCCATGACGGCGATGCTCCAGACCATCAACGCCAGCATCAGCAGTGAGGGAAACTGGCTGTCGCCCTGCGGTCCTTGGCGCACGATCCAGATCATTGGCGGCAACGCCAGCAGGCCCATCAGGGTGCCGGCACCGGTTAGAGCGGCCAGGGTTTGTTCGAAGCGGCCGGGATGTCGATGCAGGATCAGTGTCAGGTACAGCAAGCCGGCCAGTAGCACTAGATCCAGCAGTATTTGCAGGAGCGCTACCTGAATCGGCACGCTGAGCACAAGCACCAGCATGCCGGATGCGCCATAAGCCAACAAACACATTTTCAGCAGCGCCATGGAGGCCGGGACATCCTGCGGGCCTTTACGAAACAGGCAAATGTCCAGAAATAAATCGAACAGGGTACGCATGGGTTCAGTGGTGAACGATGGAGTGAGCGGGGTTGGTGGTCGTGAACAAGCCGGCGATATCGAGCGGGTCAAAGGCGTAACGATGGCCGCAAAACTCACAATCCACCTGCAACGCGCGCCCTTCGGTCAGTGCTTGGCGAAGTTCGCTCTCGCCCAGCGCGCGCAGCATGCCGGTGGTGCGCTCTCGCGAGCAGTTGCAACGGTAATGGAAGCACTGCGGGGCGAATAGCCGGACATCCTCTTCGTGGAACAGCCGACGCAGCAGATCGGAAGCATCCAGCCGTAGCAGTTCGGTGGGTTGCAGGGTATCGGCCAGAACATTCAGACGTCGCCAGGCATCGGGTTCGGCGTCACCGCCGGGCACTTGCTGCAACAACAGGCCGGCGGCGGTTTGCTCGTCGGTGGCCAGCCAGATCCGGGTGGGCAATTGCTCGGAATGCGCGAAATAGTGTTCCAGGGTTTCCGCCAGGGTATCGCCGCGCAGGTCGACCACGCCTTGATAGGGTTCTTTACCCGAGCTGGCGTCAAGGGTCAGGGCGAGGGTGCCGTCGCCGCACAGCGCGCGCAGCGGGGCCGGCTCCGGCTCGCCATCCCAGCGGGCCAGCCCGCGCAG
>JBATDL010000149.1:0-4184 GCA_049663445.1 Candidatus Competibacter sp. | reverse complement strand
GTTGCCCGCCAGCAGGAGGCGGTGCTGACCCTCGACTTGGATCGGCACCACTTCGGCGTGACCGGCGACCCGCGCGAGATCGCGCTGCCGGACGGTGTGGTGCTCAAGCTGTACACCGCTCAATCGGAGTTGCTTGACAGCGCCACCGGTAGCATCCGCTTCTTTCCGGACGGGGGTTCCACCGGCGGTTCCATCACCGTCAGCGGTCCGAAACTGGCTTATCGCGTGAACGTGGATTGGCTGACCGGCGCCGTCGCCATCGTCGAGCAGGACGCGCAACCGTGAGCCGGAGACAGGGCGGCTTTTCGCTGCTGGAGGTGCTGGTTGCCTTTGCGATCCTCTCGATCTCGCTGGGCGTGTTGTTGCAAATATTCGCGACCGGGCTGCGCAACGCCGGCGCTTCCGACGACTACACCCGGGCAACCCTGTACGCCGAATCGATCCTGGCCGCGATCGGCCGGGAAGCGCCTTTGACCGAGGGCGCGCGCGATGGACCGATCAACGACCAATTCTCCTGGCGCGGCACGGTCGACGCCTACACCGAGAATATGCCGGACGTCGAGAAAACCCGGGTTCAGGCCTACCGGGTTCGAGTCGAGGTGTTCTGGAAGGGTCTGCTGCAAACACGCTCGGTCGCGCTGGAGACCTTGCGGCTGGCACCGCTCGAACCGCCAGGCGGACGCCGATGAAGGCGACAATGCACGGTGCGGGCCGCCGGCAGAAGGGGTTCACCTTGCTGGAATTGTTGGTCGCCATCACCCTGATGGGTTTGGTGTTGGTGGTGCTGTACAGCGGCCTGCGGCTGGGCTTGAACGGCTGGGACAGCGGCGAGCGGCGTGCCGAGGCTACCAACCGGCTACGGTCGGTGCAGGAATTCCTGCGCCGCCAACTGGCGCAGTCGATGACTGTTTACGAGATCAATAACGACCGGTGGGAACGATTCGTAGTCTTCGCCGGCCGGTCGAAGGGGATCGAGTTTGTAGCGCCGATGCCGGCCCGCTTGGGTCAAGGCGGTCTATACCGGATGCGGATCGGTATGGTGGACGGTCAGTTACAACTGCGCTGGCGACCGTACCTGCCGGGTGATCCGGCCGCTGGTAAAGAGCAGGAAACCGTTTTGCTGGAGGGGGTGTCCGCCATGGAGTGGGCGTATTTCGGTCCGGAACGGGACAACGATCAGGAGCCACTGCGTTGGCACGCCGATTGGGCCAGCACCGAGCGACGGCCACTGCTGGTGCGGCTGAATCTGACGCTACGGGGCGAATCCTGGCCTGACCTGGTCGTCGCGCTGGTTGAGGGACCACGTTGATGATCGCCGGTCACGGAAGACATGTTGGGCGGTCCGGCGCTCGCGAAAGCGGTATGGTGCTGGTCATCGTACTGTGGATTATGACCCTTTTGGCGGTGATGGCCGGCAGTTTCGCCTATTCCATGCGGGTCGAAACCCGCTTGGCGACTGGCACGGTCGAGCGGGCGCAAGCCCGGGCTTTGGCCGAAGCCGGCATAGCCTATGCGCTGGCCTGGCAACTGGATCCGGAGGCACAAAAACAGTGGCCACCGAACGGTGACTGGCGAGAATGGTCCTTTGGGGGCGGCCGGCTGCGAATTCAGGTGGTGGATGCCGGCGGTCTGGTGAATCTCAACACCGCCAACACCGAACTGCTCAAGGCTCTGCTGGCCACGGCCGGCGTCGATCCCCAGGATCAGGACCGTTTGGCGGACGCCATCCAGGACTGGCGCGATCCGGACGATCAGTCGCTGCCACACGGCGCCGAAAGTGGCGACTACCGCGCCGCTGGTCGACCCGGACCCAAGAATGCGCCATTCGAAAGCGTCGAGGAATTGGGGGAGGTGTTGGGAATGACCCAAACGCTCTACGAACGGATCGTCGATGTGGAGACGGTGTTTTCCTATCATTCCGGCGTGAATCCGGAATTAGCGCCTGCTCGACTGCTGCAAGCCCTGGGTTTGGACGAGCGGACCGTGGCCGATTATCTAAAGACGCGCGCCAGCGCCGCCGCCGATGGGTCGCCCCCGCCACCGCTGCAATCCGGCGACGGTCAATCCTTTTTCTCCCCGAGCCGTGCGAACGTTTATCATATTGCCGTGACGGCTGAGACGGAAACCGGAACGTCCGCGACGATAAAAGCTGTTATCGATGGGCGGGGAGTGGCTGCCGGGCAGAATCTGCGGGTGCTGACATGGCGCGCGGGGCGCTGAAAAAGATAGTTGGTCAGACGCTCGATGAAGGCTCTCCCCGCTCCTTGATAAAAAGCGGAGCGAGGGTATCGGGTTTGGGGAGGGGAAGACGCTTGGATAGCCTTAGATTGAATCGTGCATCATAAACTTGGTTTTTATACAGCAGGTTAGACCGGAGAATGGGCATTCGCGCATGGCTTTGTCGCTGGGTTCATCACGCTTGCAGGTTTTGACGATCAGTCCCCGCTGGATCTGGAATGCATTCTGGTGTTGGTGGCGGGATGGCCTGTTGGCTTGGTTGCCCGCCAACGCTCGCCGCTGGCTGATCGGTTCATCACGGCGGTTGGTCATCGCGGTGGAGGAAGGCGGGTGTGTGCTGTCGCGCGAGGAAGTCGAACAGAGCCAAGTACTGGATCGGTTGGATTGGGCGTCGCTTGATGATCAGACTGTGGCGAGGTGGTTCAGAACAGAGAAAGCCAGACAACTGGTGTTGCGCTTTCCAGCCGATCAGGCGCTGGCGCGAACCCTGTCGTTACCTTTAGCCGCCGAGAAGAACTTACGCCGAGTGGCGGGGTTCGAGATGGATCGCTTGACGCCGTTTGCCGCCGATCAGGTGTATTACCATGCCCGCGTGTTGCAGCGCCAGCCCGAGCAGCGTCGCCTGCGGGTCGAGTTGACCGCGCTGCCGCGGGTTGCGGTGGATCCGGTGTTGCTTCAGTTACGACAACAAGGGCTATTACCGGACGTGCTGGACGTGGCGGGGGCTGGTTCCAGCCTCAATCTGCTGCCGCCGGAGCAGCGGGTGCGCCGTGGTCTTTGGGGGCAGTGGTTGCGGGCGATGGTGATTGTCGTCAGCCTGCTGCTGGTCGCGGCGGCATCGGTGTTGCCGATTTGGCAGTATCGCTCGCTGTTGCTCGATGCGGTCGCCAAGAGCGACCACATCCATACGGCGGCGAATCAGGCCCTGACCCTGCGCGACCAACTGGATCGAACCCTGCAAACATCCCGGATGCTGGCGGAGAAAAAACAGGCGATTCCGCTCCGGGTGGATCTACTGCGAGAGTTGACCCTGATCTTGCCGGTGGACACCTGGGTGGAGCGCTTGCAGATCAAGGGGGATAGTTTGCAAATCAACGGTCAGTCCGCCAAGGCATCGGCGCTGATTGGCATTATCGAAGCCTCGGATTTACTGGACAGCGCTGGATTTCTGTCACCAGTTACCACGGATCCAAGGACCAACAAAGAGCGTTTCCTGCTGGGGGCGCATATCGGCAGGGAAGCGCGATGACTGCCGCGACGGTGCCGGGTTGGGGGCAGCGCTTGGGGGCGTTGGTGCTGTTGTTGCTGGTTGTGGCCGGCACCCTCTACTTGGTGGTGGAGCGGGGGTTGATCGTCAGTTACCGCTTCTATAAAGAACGTCTGGAACAGCAGCAGGTTCGATTGGAGCAGCTCGAACGGATGGCCGCCAGCCGCGAACCGATCCAGCAGTTGATCGCCAGCATCCAACAGGACCGTAATATCACCGCTCAGTACCTGCCGCAATTCGCGCCATCGCTGGCTGCCGCCGATCTGCAGCAGCGCGTCAAGGCCGTCGTCGAGGCTGTCGGCGGCACTCTGCGCAGCACTCAGGCGCTGCCGCCGGTCGAGGAAGGGAACGCCGTGAAGGTGGCTGTCAACGCGACCGTAAGCGGAGATACCGAAAGCTTGCAGAAAATTCTATACGACCTTGAATCGCAGACGCCACTACTGTTTATCGATAATCTGGACGTGTCGGCGCGGGAAATCCGTCAACGCCTGCCCAACGGTCGGTTGGCCGACTATACCCGGGTGCAACTGAATATTCAGTTTGAAGTTTCGGGTTATCTGCGCAAGGAGGGTGGCTAAATGACAGCCAGAAACGCCGGCTTGTTGTTGTGGCTGCTGGTCGGTGGCGCCGCTGCCGCCGCCGTGTGCTGGCAACTCGCGCGGCCGCCGCACCCTTCCAC
>JBATDL010000148.1:0-9901 GCA_049663445.1 Candidatus Competibacter sp. | reverse complement strand
GGCCTGCGTCCCAGCTTCACCCCGGCCGCGCCGCCGGCCGAGGGCGAACGATTGTTCGGCTATCTGGTCGAACGGGCGCAACGCCAGCATGCGCCGGTCGCCACCGGCTGCTTCGGCGCTCACATGCGGGTCGGTCTGAGCAACGACGGCCCGGTGACTTTCTGGCTGCGAACGACCCCAACCGCCGTCGCCTGACCTACGCCCTCTTCAGATCCCCGCCATCTGTATGATCCCGCATGTCCTGTTTTTCCCCGGTACTGCGTCACGCACCGGAAGCTTCATTCTTATTTTGTTTCTGCTGCTGGCATCGATCGTGCTAGCGTCGAATGTCTGGGCACAACCGGCCGCACTGGTGGCGGCGCCGGCCGATCCTGCCAAGGTCGCCGAGCAGCAGGTGGCGCGCCGGCAGGCCCTGACGCACGACCGGGAGGCCATCGAACGGACTCGCCAGGATCTGCTGGCGCGGCTCGCCGATCTGCCGCGACAGATGGAGGCGCTGCGCCCGGAGCAGATCGACGAGGTGATGTTGGAACAAAGCCGGGTGGATGCGGAATCGGCGCGGTTGCGCCAGGAAAGCGCACTGTCGGAATTGAACAACAGCAGGCGGCGTATTGAAGAGCTGCAAAAGGGGATCGGCGAATTGGAGGCGCGTGAACAACTGCTGAAAAACCCCGCCAAGGAGGCCACCGAGGGTGCGACCGACCGCGCCGAGCAACTGCGGCAGACCAGCCTGGCTCTGACCCAGCAGCGCGCCGATCTGGAGCTGGAAACCCTCAATCTGGCCAATCTGCGCGACCAGCTCGACATCGCCAAGCTGCGCTTGAAACTGGCCGAGCAGTGGCGGGAACGGATCGAACGGACCTTCCAGCAGCGCCAGGAGCAAGGCCGGCAGAACGCCCAAGCCGAACTGGTCGGTCGGCTACAAACGGATCTCGCCACCCAGCAGGATCGAGCCAACGCGTTACGCCAGCGACTGTCTCAGAACCAGGGCGCGTTGCCACTGGCGCTCTGGCAACGTCTGGTCACCGAGCTGCAAACGGTCGAGGAGCGCATCAATATGTTGAGCCTGGACCGCCATCTGGCGGAGACCGCCAATGTGCTGGCCCGTCTGAAGGCTCTGCCGAACAACGCCAGCGTCAACCCGGATGATCTGCGGGATGCGCTCGAACAGCTTGCTACGATACGCGACGACCTGCGCCGCACCGAAGAGCTGCTACAGCAGAAAAGCATCGTCTACGAGCAACAGCGCCAGGTAATCGAGCGGCGCGAGGCAGCGACGACGAACGACCGGCGGCTGCGTGGCGAGGAACTACAACTGACCGGCCAGTTGCTGGCCGATCTGAGCCAGCGCGTCGGTCAGGCACAGGATCAGTTGCTGCAACTCAATGAGATTACGGCACAGCTTGACCAGAACTACCGGGAGCGCCTGCGGCGGAATCTGTTTACCCGCAGGCCCTATCCGGACACGACCGAGGCTTGGCAGCAACTGCTGGAAGACATGGTTGCCGTGCCCCAGGTCCTGTTTTACCAGATCCGGCTCAGCCTGGAATCGACGATCCGGGCCCTGCTGGATGCGACTGTGTTGCGCTGGGCGGTGCTGGCGGTGCTGGCGGGCATGCTGATCTGGGGGCTGATGGCGGCCGGGCGCGGTCTACGGCAGGCTTCGCGCCGCCTCGGCGAGCAGCGTATCCAAGGTGACAGTTTCCTGCGCCAGTTGGTTGCAAGCACGCTGCTACTGGCCCGGGCCAATCTGGGAGGCGCCGGCTGCGCGGCCGCCCTATTGCTGTTGTTGTGGTTGGCCGAGGTGCCCCAGCCGGGGTTCGGCATCCTGATAACGCTGGCTCTGTCGTGGGTAGGGATCAAGCTGCCGGTCAGCCTGGCCTGGCTGCTGCTGGTTTCGCCGCGCCTGCCAGCCGGACAGCGGCAACCAGCGCTGTACCGCCAACTGTTCTGGACCCTGATCGGTGGCGGTGCGCTGGTCGCCCTGGTGGTGCTGGCGCATCTGAGCGATTTACCCGCCACTGTGGTCAACGCCTTCGACCGTCTGTTCATGCTGTACTGGTTCTGGGCCTTCCTGCCCTTGCTGCGCATCCGCCGGTTGGTCATGGACCTGCTCGGCGCCCTGCACGGGGAACGGCTCTGGTTCGTGGTGTTGCGTTTCGGCAGCCTGCTGCTGCCGCTGTCCCTGCTGGGCGCCGCCGTGCTGGGATTGCTCGGCTACCTGCAACTGGCATGGTTGGTCGCCGGCTATCTGTTGATTTTTATCGCTGTACAGGTCGCTTGGCTGCTGGCGCGCAGTTTGTTGAACGATCTGGCGGTGGCGCTGAAGAATTTTGCCGTGACCCATTCCGGTTACGGCTTGCTCTGGACTCAGGACATCATCACCCCCCTGCACCGGATTCTGAATCTGCTGCTGTTTCTGGGTGCGTGGGTTGTGCTGTTCCGCGCCTACGGCTGGACCGGTGAATCTGCGGTGGTCACCTCCATCTGGGCCTTCCTGGAACGACCGCTGTTTACCGTGGGCGCGGCGGAAATCAGCATCTGGCGCACTCTGATCACCGTCACCATCCTGCTGGTGGTCATCTGGCTGGGGCAATGGAGCCGGGCGATCAGCTATCGCTGGGTGCTATCCCACATCAGCGATCTGGGTGTGCGCCACAGCCTGTCGGTCTTCGCCCAATACGCCGTGGTATTGATCGGGTTGCTGTTTATCCTGCGGGTGGTCGGCATCGATCTCACCACCTTGGCGGTGTTCGCCGGGGCGGTGGGCGTCGGCATCGGGTTGGGCATGCAGAGTCTGGCCAACAATTTTGTCAGCGGCCTGCTGCTGCTGATCGAGCGGCCGCTGCGCACCGGCGATATCGTCCAGGTCGGCACTCACCTGGGCGAAGTCAGCAGCATCGGCATGCGCTCGCTGACTGTGCAGACCTTCGACAACGAGTCGGTGATCATCCCCAACGCCGAGGTGATCGGCAACGCCTTCATCAACTGGACGCACGGTGACCGGGTGCTTCGCACCATTTTGTGGATCGGCATCAGCTACGATGACGATCCCCATCAGGCGCAAAAAGTCATCGAGCGGATCCTGCGGGAACATCCGGCGGTCCTCAGTGACCCCGAGCCGCTGGCGCTGCTTTGGGATTTCGCCGATTCCTCGGTGAAATTCCGCGTTCAGTATTTCATCGACCTGAGCCGGAACCAACTGCTGAAAACCAAAAACGAGATTCTGTTCGCGGTTTGGGACCGCTTCAAGGAAGCCGGGATCCGCATCCCCTATCCGCAGCACGACCTCTACCTCAAGGAGTGGCCGACATCCAGCCCGGCCGGCCTGACGCCAGCCTTGCGCAATTCCGGCCCGCCATCCGGTGGCGCTGGCCCATTCGCTACCCACCATACCGATGCCACTCGATGAAAACGCTTGAATTCCTTCTCGAACGATTCATCCTGCTCAGCCGCTGGCTGCTGGCGCCGCTGTATTTGGCGCTGATCGCTATCCTGATTTTGTTCGCGGTCAAAGCCTACCAGGAGGTGATCCATCTGTTCGCCGCCATTGCCACGCTCACCGAGACCGACCTGGTATTGGCGGCACTGGCGCTGATCGATCTGACTCTGGTCGCCAACCTGCTGGTGATGGTGGTGCTCAGCAGCTACGAGACCTTCGTATCCAGTCTCGACGTGCGCGAAGGGCAGGAAAAACCGTCCTGGTTGGGCAAGATCGACGCGGCGATCATCAAGATCAAGCTGGCGGTCGCCATCGTCGCCATTTCGTCCATTCATCTGCTGAAGGCGTTCATGACCGCTCCACCCCATGATGGAGATCAGCCTTTATGGGACAATCAATTATTCTGGCTGGTGGTCATCCACATGACCTTCGTGCTGTCGGCGCTGCTGCTGGCGGTGATCGACCGTATCGCCTTTGCCCCGCATCGTAGCCACTGAATGGCTTAAAGGTCGTGCCGGCCAACCCAGTCGCGGGCGAACTGCCAAGCCACCCGACCGCTGCGCGAGCCGCGCTGCAATGCCCATTGCAACGCCTGCTGGCGGGTGGCCTCATCCAGTCCCGCCAGCCATCCCAACTGCTCCAGCCAATGGCCGACGATCGCCAGGTAGTCGTCTTGGCCGAACGGGTGAAACGACAGCCACAGCCCGAACCGCTCCGATAGCGAGATTTTTTCCTCCACCGCCTCACCGTGGTGCAACTCGCCGTCGACGAGACGGGCATCCTCGTTTTCCCACTGGTATTCGGGCAACAGATGGCGGCGGTTGGAGGTGGCGCAGAGCAGCACGTTGTCGGGCGCGGTGCTGATCGAACCGTCCAGCATCGCCTTGAGCGCCTTGTAGCTGGGGTCGTCGGCTTCGAACGACAGGTCGTCGCAGTAAAGCAGGAACCGTTCCGGTCGCTCAAACAGAGGATCGACAATGTCGGGCAGGTCGATGAGATCCTGCTTGTCCACTTCGATCAGACGCAGGCCACAGTCAGCGTACTCATTGAGCAGGGCCTTGATCAGCGACGATTTGCCGGTACCGCGCGCACCCCACAGCAGCGCGTTGTTGCAGGGCCGTCCGGCCAGAAACTGCCGCACGTTCAGATCCAGAGCCGCCTTCTGCCGGTCGATCCGCTGCAAATCGGCCAGTCGCAGGCGGTGGGGATGTCGCACCGGTCGCAGGGCGCCACGCTGGCCGAGCCGCCGCCAGCGGAACGCTCGATCATATTTCCAGTCCGGCGGCTCTACCACCGCCGGCAAGCCCTGCTCCAGCCGTTCGAGCGCGGATGTCAGCCGCTCGGCCAGCGCCCGTTCGAGCGATAGTGTGACTGGCGGCATGGGTGCTAGCGGCTCCCCATGACCACGGTGCTCTTTGAGTCCGACGTGCTGGCCAGCACGACCAGATCGGCGACGATGCGCGCGCTTTCGTCCAGGGCCGCGTCCGGGATCGCGCTGTCCTTGCCGGCCGGGATCTCGTCGCCCGCCTTGAGCGGTGGCAAGTCCTTGGCGGCGCGGTAGCGGTTTTCCCGGTCGCGCTGCCAGTTCTCGATACGCTCGTGCTCGGCCCGACGCTGTTGTTCCTGCAATGAGATCGTGGTTTTGTCCCGCTGTTGCTTGGTGAAATCGAGGTCACGCAGAAACGCCTGATAATCCGGGTCGCTGGTGGCGCGCTCCTGGTGCCGCCGCGTCAGTTCCGGAACCAGCGCCGTCAGATTCCGGTCGCCATGGTAGCGGGTGGCGGCGATTTCGTCCCAGGGCAACGCGTTCTTTTGGGCGCTCTCGCCGATGTCCTCGCTGTCCACCACCGAGGGAATGTCAATATCCGGCCGAACCCCGCGATTCTGGGTGCTGCTGCCGTTGACGCGATAGAACTTGGCGATGGTCAGCTTCAACTGACCCTGCGGGTCCTTGGCCCGGGTCAGCCGGTTCAGATCGACCAGGGTCTGCACCGTGCCCTTGCCGAAGGTCGGATCACCGATGACGACGCCGCGACCGTAGTCCTGAATAGCGCCGGCGAAGATTTCCGAAGCCGAGGCGCTGGCGTGATCCACCAACACCGCCAGCGGCCCGCTGTACAGCCGGTTGCCTTCGCTGTCTTGCTCGACTTCCACTCGACCGCTGGCGTTTCTGACCTGCACCACCGGCCCGTCGCCGATGAACAGACCGGTCAAATCCACCGCTTCCTGCAGGGAGCCGCCACCGTTTTCACGCAGATCCAGCACCAGTCCGTCGATCTTGCCGTTCAGATCCTTCAGCAACCGCCGGACGTCGCGGGTGGTGCTGCGATAATCCTCGACTCCGCGCCGGGCGGCTTCGAAATCGCTGTAGAACGCCGGAACGGTGATGACCCCGATCCGCAGCTCGTGGCCTTCGGGGCCTGGTACCAACTTAATCTCGCTCTTGGCGGCCTGTTTCTCCAGCTTGATGGTGTCGCGAACCAGCCGCACAGTCTTCTCGGCCGCCGCCGCGCCGGCCTTGCCGGGCAGTACCTTCAAGCGCACCACCGTGCCGCGCTGGCCGCGGATGCGCTCGACCACATCATCCAGCCGCCAGCCGACCACATCCACCCAGGGGCCGTTCTCGCCCTGCGCCACGCCGACAATTTTATCGGCCGCCTTGATTTGTTGGCTGAGATCGGCCGGGCCGCCAGTCACCAGTTCGACCACCGTCACCTGCTCGTCCTCCATGCGCAGCACGCAGCCGATGCCCTCCAGCGACAGGCGCATCTGGATGTTGAAGTTCTCGGTGTTGCGCGGCGAGAAGTAAGCGGTGTGCGGGTCGAATGCCTGCGCGACCGCGTTCATGTACAACTGGAACACATCGTCGCTGCTGGACTGCCGCGCCTGGTGCAAGCGATTGTCGTAGCGTTTGCTCAGCAGCTCACGGGCGGCGGCCTGATCCTTGCCGGACAGGATTAGAGTCAACATCTCGTGCTTCAGTCGCTTGCGCCAGATTTCATCCAGCTCGGCCGGGTTGGCGGCCCAGGGTGCGTTCTTGCGGTCCACATTCAGGGATTCATCCACATCGAAACGAAACTCCTTCTCCAGCAGGGACTGGATGCGGGCGGTCCGCTCCGTCAACCGGCGCAGGTAGACGTTGAAAATGTCGTAGGCCGGGTGCAGATCCCCTTTCTTCAGGGCATCGTCCAGGGTATCTCGATACTGCTCGAAACCGGCAATATCGCTGGCCAGAAAATAGGAGCGGCTGAAGTCGAGATCATCGAGATACGTGGTCAGGATGAGCGCGGATAACCGGTTGTCCAGGCTACTCTGCCGGTAATGGTGCTGGGACAGCAGTTCGGCGATGGTCCGGTCCAGCGAGGCATGCCGGGCCGCCGGCATCAGGTCACCGCTGGCGCCGTCCGCGCTGGGAGCGGTCGATTTGGCGAATGCCCCCGGAGAACCCAGAACCAAAACCAGCGGCAGCAGGATCAGAAACTTCAGAGCGCGAATGTTGTGCATGCTATCTCTCGACGAAAATGGCCCTCGGACGTCTCGTTCCCTCATCAGGACGAGATGGGATGGACCAGAATGATGTCGGTGGCCACCGGTTGCTTGCCATTCGGTTCGGCCAGGGTGAACTCGAAGAGGTGGTTGCGGGACGGCAGCTTCATGACGTTGAAACCATCCGGCAAGCTGGAGTCATGAAAAAACGCCGTTCGGTAGGGAGAGTCGGGGTCGCGGGAATCGGTTTTCCATAAATACTGTGACAGCTTGACCAGAAACCGCATGAAGCCAAAACTCTTGTTGTCGTCGTGGTGGTAGCAATAACCGCGCACCCGCGAACTCATCGCGCCCCACATGGGAGCGGCGTAATCGTCGCCGCGAGTCGGCAGCAAACCCGGTACCAGATAGCCGGATACGTACATGTCCGCTTCCCGGCGTAGTTCCTCCGACACGTTGTCGAACGCCAGCACCTCGACCCGGCAGCCCTTGTTTTGCAGGGCGCGGACCACCTGCACGAAATCGCCGTCGCCGGTTGCCAGCAGCACCCGATCCAGATTTTCCGATTGCAGCAGCACGTCCACGGCCATGTCGAGATCGGCGTTGGCCTTGCCGTAGCGGTTGCCGGCCTCGTCCTGGAACCATTTGACCCGCTTTTCGATGACCTTGTACCCCAATTCGCGCAGAGCGGACTGGTAGGCGCGGGCTTTGTCACGATAGATCGTGTTGGTTTCGGCGCGTTCCTCGTCGTAGGACAGATAAACGTTTAGGCGCAACGGCTCGGCGTGATCGCGGCAGGCGAATTCGCGCAGGATGTCGTATTGCATGCGTTGGCCGCCGTTGCGTGAAATATTAGCGGCGTCTACGTAAACGCCAACCTTGGCATGAGATTTGATATCGATGGTCATATGCTTATCTGAAATGTAAATGGGAATGTCATTGATGGGCTGGAGGGAATGAACTGTACTTAGGGGAGACGGATTGCGTGATATTTTTATCATAAATCTCGCAGGGATCCGCTACATTTTTAGTGCTCTCACCACGGAAGACGAAACGTGACGACGACTTTTGGTTTCGAGCGAGGCGCCGGACCCGCCGGTCGCCCGGCCGATCCCTCAAACACGATCTGACGCACCGCACGCACCGGATCAGCGGTTGTCGGCGCTTTCCGCCGCCCGCCGCTCCGCATCCAGCAGCGGCCTGAGCAGATCCATCGGCATCGGAAACACCACGGTGGTGTTATTATGGATACCGATGTCATTGAGTGTCTGCAGGTAGCGCAATTGCAGGGCCTGTGGCTGGGAGGCGATGATCTCGGCAGCCTGGCGAATCCGGTCGGCGGCCTGGAACTCGCCTTCGGCGTTGATGACCTTGGCCCGCCGCTCGCGCTCGGCCTCGGCTTGGCGGGCGATGGCGCGGATCATGCTTTCGTCGATGTCGACGCGCTTGATTTCCACGTTGGACACCTTGATCCCCCAAACGTCGGTTTCGGCGTCGAGAATGTTCTGGATGTCCCGGTTCAGCTCGTCCCGCCCCGCCAGCATCTCGTCCATTTCGTGCTGGCCCAGCACCGAACGCAGCGTGGTCTGCGCCAACTGGCTGGTGGCGTTGTAGTAATCCTCGACCTGAATGATGGCCCGCTCCGGATCGATCACTCGGAAGTAGATTACCGCGTCTACCTTGACCGAGACGTTGTCGCGGGAAATCACGTCTTGGCTGGGTACATCCATGACGATGGTGCGCAGGTCCACCCGCCTCATTTGCTGGATAACGGGCACCAGGATGATCAGCCCCGGTCCCTTGATCGCTTGAAAGCGCCCCAGAAAAAACACCACGCCGCGTTCGTATTCGTATAGCACCTTGATCGAGGCGGCAACCAGCACCAGTAACAACAGCAACGCAATAAAGATCGGATAGATCATGACGGTTCCCCTTTGTCGGAATCCAGCGCTTGCACTAACAGTATCAGTCCCTCGCGGCCGGCGATCTGGACCCGGTCGCCTCCCCGCAGCGGCCGGTCGGCGCGGACGATCCAGGATTCGCCGTGAACCCAGGCCCGGCCGGCGTCGTCCGCCATTACCGTGCCGACCAGGCCCAGTAACTCTTCCGCACCGCTGACCGTCGGTCGGTGGCGCTGCCGGACGAACAGCGTCGCTAGGCCGATCAGTACCACCGCGCTGGCCAGGGCGAAGCCGACGATCAGTCCGATGGGAATCTCATAACCTGGGCCGGTTTCGTCCCACAGCAGCAGCGAACCGGCGACAAAGGCAACGATCCCGCCCAACCCCAGCGCGCCGAAGCTGGGCACGAATGCCTCGGCGATCATGAAGGCCAGACCGAGCAACAGCAGCGCCAGGCCAGCGTAATTGACCGGCAGCACCTGAAACGCGAACAGCGCCAATAGCAGGCAAATGCCGCCCAGCACGCCGGGCAGCGCCGTGCCGGGATTGACCAGCTCGAAGAAAATTCCGTACACCCCGACCAGCAGCAGCACGTAGGCCACCATCGGATGGGTCACCACCGCCAGCAGATGGTTCCGCCAGCCGGGCGTGAGGGTTTCAACGCTCAGCTTGCGGGTGGACAGCGTTCGTTTGTCACCAGCGATCTCCACCAGCCGGCCATCGGCCTGTTGCAGCAAATCGGAGACGTTGACGGCGATCAGGTCGATCACGCCTTTTTGCAGAGCCTCCTGGGCGCTGAGGCTGGCCGCCTCGGTCACTGCCTGCTCGGCCCATTCGACGTTGCGGCCCCGTAACTGGGCCAGCGAGCGAATGTAGGCGCGGGCGTCATTGACCACCTTGCGCTCCATGTCGGAATCGGCCGGAACGGGTTTGTCGACGGGCTTCTCGGTGGGTTTGTCGGCGGACTGATCGGCAGTCTTCGCGGTATCGGGCTCGCGGGTGCGATCTCGATCGTCCGGCCGGCCCGGTAGCGGCAGACCGCCGATTTGCACCGGCGTGGCAGCGCCCAGGT
>JBATDL010000147.1:0-5211 GCA_049663445.1 Candidatus Competibacter sp. | reverse complement strand
GGTCCATGGCGATCCAGTCGGGGGCGGTCAGTCCGTCGCAGACCACCAGAATTTCCGACGGTCCGGCGATCATGTCGATGCCCACCGCGCCGAACACCTGCCGTTTGGCGGCGGCGACGTAGATGTTGCCCGGCCCGACGATCTTGTCCACTCGCGGTACAGTGGCGGTGCCGTAGGCCAGCGCGGCGATCGCCTGTGCCCCACCGAGCGTGAACACTCGATCTACTTCCGCCACGGCGGCGGCGGCCAGCACCAGATCGTTGACTTCGCCGCCCGGTGCCGGTGCCACCATCACCACTTCCGGCACTCCGGCCACCTTGGCGGGGATGGCGTTCATCAGCACCGAGGACGGATAGGCGGCCTTGCCGCCGGGCACGTACAGCCCGACCCGATCCAGCGGCGTCACCTGCTGGCCGAGCACGCTGCCGTCGGCTTCGGTAAAAGTCCAGGATTCCAGTTTCTGCCGTTCGGCGTAGGCGCGGATACGGCCGGCGGCAGTTTCCAGCGCTGCTCGCCGCTCGGTGGGGAGGGCGGCCAATGCCTGCCGCAGCCGGTCGGCGGGGATTTCCAGGTCGGCGGCGCAAGCGGCATCCAGTCGGTCGAAGCGATGGGAGTAGTCCAGCAGGGCGGCATCGCCCTCCGTCCGCACCCGCGCCAGAATTTCGCGCACCACGGCGGTCACGGCTTCGTCGGCGACCCCTTCCCAGGCGGTCAGGGTTTCCAGGCGTGGCCAGAAATCGGCATCGGCGGTGTTCAAGCGTTGGATATTCGGCATGAGCGGCATTCCGGTATGGATGCTCCCCTCGCCCGCTGGCGGGCAAGGGGTCGTGGTTCAGACGCCAACGGCGGCGGCCATGCGGGCTATGATCGCCTTGATCCGGGCGTGTTTCATCTTCATGGCCGCCTTGTTGATGATCAGCCGCGAGCTGATGTCGGCGATGTGTTCCAGCGGCGCGAGACCGTTCGCTTGCAAGGTCTTACCGGTATCCACCACATCGACGATGTAATCGGCTAGCCCGACCAGCGGCGCCAGTTCCATTGAGCCGTACAGCTTGATGACCTCCACCTGCCGACCTTGGTCGGCAAACCAGCGCCGGGTGGTGTTGATGTATTTGGTGGCGATGCGTGTGCGGTTCAATCGCGGCCGGTGGTCGGGATCGCCGGCCACCATCAGTCGGCAGCGGGCGATCTTCAGGTCCAGCGGTTCGTATAGCCCCTCACCGCCGTGTTCCAGCAGCACATCCTTGCCAGCCACGCCTAGATCGGCGGCGCCGTACTGCACATAGGTCGGTACGTCGGTGGCGCGGATGATCACCAGCTTCACGTCGGGCTGGTTGGTGTCGAGGATCAGCTTGCGGCTGGTTTCCGGATCGTCGACCGGCACGATGGCCGCCGCCGCCAGCAGCGGCAGGGTTTCCTTGAAAATGCGGCCCTTGGACAGAGCAATGGTCAGCGTCGTGGGCATCGGCGTTCAGCCCGGCGTCCGGCGGATGCGCGCGCCCAGATGCGACAGCTTTTCCTCGATGCAGTCGTAGCCGCGGTCGATGTGGTAAATGCGGTCGAGGATGGTGTCGCCGTCGGCGACCAGCGCCGCCAGGATCAGGCTGGCCGAGGCGCGCAGGTCGGTGGCCATCACCGGCGCGCCGGTCAGTCGCGGCACCCCGATGCTGACGGCGGTGTTGCCCTCCAACTCGATTTGAGCGCCCATTCGTTGTAGTTCGTTGACGTGCATGAAACGGTTTTCGAACACTGTTTCGGTGATCACGCCGGTGCCTTCGGCGACGGCGTTGAGCGCGACGAACTGGGCTTGCATGTCGGTGGGAAAGGCCGGATAGGGCGCGGTGCGGATGCGCACGGCCTTGGGCCGGCGGCCGAGCATGTCCACTTCGATCCAGTCGGGACCGGTGTTGACCTGGGCGCCGGCCTCTTCCAGTTTGAGTAACACCGCCTCCATGATTTCCGGACGAGTGTCCTTCACTTTGACCCGGCCGCCGGTGATCGCTCCCGCCAATAGGTAGGTACCGGTTTCGATCCGGTCCGGCAGCACCTGATAGTGGGCGCCACCGAGACGATCGACCCCTTCAATCACCAGGGTATCGGTGCCAGCCCCGTCGATCCGCGCGCCCATCGCTTTTAGGCAGTCGGCCAGATCCACGACTTCCGGTTCCCGTGCGGCGTTCTCGATCACCGTGGTGCCCTGAGCCAGGGTAGCGGCCATCAGCAGGTTTTCGGTGCCGGTCACCGTCACCAGGTCCAGCACGATGTGAGCACCCTTCAAACGGCCAGCGCGGGCGCGGATGTAGCCGTTCTCGACCTTGATGTCGGCGCCCATCGCTTCCAGTCCCTTGATGTGCAGGTTGACCGGCCGCGAGCCGATGGCGCAGCCGCCCGGCAGCGACACATCGGCTTGACCGAAGCGGGCCAGCAGCGGCCCCAGCACCAGGATCGAGGCGCGCATGGTGCGCACCAATTCGTAAGGCGCTTGGAAACTCTGGATCGTGCGCGGGTCCACCTGGATGTTCATTCGCTCGTCGACCACCAGGTCTACGCCCATGCGACCCAGCAGCTCCATGGTGGTGGTGACGTCCTGCAAGTGCGGGACGTTGCGAATGGTGACTGGCTCGTCGGCCAGCAGGGTGGCGGCCAGAATCGGCAGCACCGCGTTCTTGGCGCCGGAGGCGCGTAGTTCGCCGTACAGCGTTACACCGCCATTGATAATGAGTTTGCTCATGAAGGCATGGTCCGCCGGGGTCAGGATTGTAGTTTTTGCCAAGCGTCCGGCGTGTAGGTCTTGAGGGACAGAGCGTGGATCTCCTCGCGCTCCATGCGCCCGCCCAGCGCCGCGTACACCAGTCGGTGCTGCTGCAACAGCGACTTGCCAGCGAAAGCTATGCTGACGACCTCTGCCTCGAAATGGACGCCGTCATCACCGCAGACCTTGGCCCGCGCATCCGGTAATTGTTCTTTGATCAGACGTTCGATGTCTTGGGCTTGCATCGCGGTCAATCCTGGCTCGATGAAAAAGGGTGGTTGGGGCCGGTTGGCGTGGCGCTGAAGTGGAGCGCGGAGCATTGCACTGTCAGGCGGTGGGCAGTACCGTTTCCAGATCGGCGACTCGGATAATGGCGCACATCTGCGCTGGGATACCGACAAAGAGCAGTTCCCGCTGGCAACGGTGCGCTTGACGCAACCATTGCACCAACAGGGCCACCCCCGCGCTGTTGGAACGGTTGACCCCGCTGAGATCGATGCGGAGGAGCGGGGTGTCCGTGAACAGCGCTTCGGTGGTTTCCCACAGCTCTGCGACGGAATCGAAATCCAACTCGCCTCGGACATGCAGGATGTCGCCGTCGCGGCTGACCTGCGCTGAAGCCATCAGCGCGACCCCTGGATGTTGCGCTGTTGGAGGTCGGCGATGACCGAGTCCATGCCGCTGGCGCGGATCTGGCTGGCGAAGGTGCTACGGTAGTTGGTGACCAGACTGACCCCGTCCACCGTGACGTCGTAGACCTTCCAGCCATCGTTATTGAGATGCATGCTGTAGTTGATTTGAATCGGCCGGCCGGCTTTAAGCCGGACTTCGGTCTTGACCGTCACCTCGCTATCGTCTCCCTGGGCGGGTTGTGGTAGCAACCGGAGGTCTTCGTTGGAATACTCCAGCAAAGCCTTGGCGTAGGTACGGACCAGCAGGATGCGGAATTCCTCGGTGAAGCGACGGCGCTGGTCGGGGGTGGCCTGCTGCCAGGCCCGGCCCAGCACCCAGCGCGACATCAGTCCGAAATCGAAATTGGGCAACACGATCTGATCGACCAGCCCGTAAATCCGACCTGGTTCCCGGTCGAGCATGGCGCGGTTCTGACGCAAGGCATCGATCATCCGTGTCGAGGTGTCCTGGATCACCTCCTGCGGGGGTCTGACGGCGGCCTCGATGGCGCCGCTGCCCAACGCCAGCAGCAACAGGCCGAGAGCGATCACTCGTTTCATCGGATTGGCTCACTTCTCTCTAAAAAATAGGGGGCGGCGTTCGCGGAGATGCCGCTGACCGCATCGTTACGGGAAATTGATCTCATATCCACGCCGGAGCGCCCGGATCGAGACCGGCACGGTCAGGGTGTTTTGGGCGGCGTGGAGTCGCCCGATGCCATATTGGTAAACACCCGGCCGATCAGCTTTTCCAACACCAGCGCCGATTGGGTCAGCTTGATCGTGCTTCCGTTTTTGAGAGTGCTGTCCATGCCGCCGGGTTCCAGCCCAACATATTGTTCGCCCAATAATCCGGAGGTCAGAATGCTGGCGCTGGAGTCTGCCGGCAGTTGGTTGTACTTGGGATCGATGGACATCGTGACCATGGCTTCATAGCTTTGCGGGTCCAGACCGATGCCGACTACCCGGCCGATGCGCACCCCGCCCAGCGTGACCGGGGCACGAGCCTTGAGCCCACCGATGTTTTCGAAGTGGGCGGTGACGCGGTAGCCTTTATCGTCTCCCAGGCTGGTGAGGTCGCTGACCTTGAACGCCAGTATAAAAAACGCGGCCAGTCCCAACGCGACGAGCAGACCGACCGCCAGCTCCAGATTTTTTTGCTTCATAATCACCACTCTCCAAACATCAGGGCGGTCAGCAGGAAATCCAGTCCCAGCACCGCCAGCGAGGTGTCCACCACGGTGCGGGTGGTAGCGAGGCTGACGCCTTCTGAAGTCGGTTGTGCCTGATAGCCTTCGAATAAAGCGATCCAGTTGGCCACCAGCCCGAATACGACGCTCTTGATGATGACACCGTTGCCGACGTCGGCGAACAACTGCACTTTCGCCTGCATCTGCGCCCAGAACGAACCGCCGTCCACACCCAGTTGCACCACGGCGACCAGATAGCCACCCAGGATGCCGACCGCAGTGAAAATGCCGGTCAGCAGGGGTACCGCGATGCAGCCGGCCAGGAAGCGCGGGGCCAGCACCCGGGGAAACGGATCGACCGCCATCATTTGCATGCTGGCCAGTTGTTCGGTCGCCCGCATTAGCCCGATCTCGGCGGTCAGCGCCGAACCGGCCCGGCCGGCGTACAGCAGCGCGGTCAGCACCGGCCCCAGTTCCCGAATCAAGGACAGTGCCACCACCGTGCCCAGCGAGGAGGTCGCGCCGAAATCCACCAGGTTGGCATACCCTTGCAGGCCCAGCACCATGCCGACGAACAGACCCGAGACCAGGATAATGG